>DATDEH010000013.1 GCA_036523395.1 Candidatus Limnocylindria bacterium
CTCTTGAGGAATGACGGCGGCGATCCTCGACGTGTAACTCCGCTCGGGGCTTGTGCTGCCGGCACGGCCATCGGACGGAGTACTCGGCGCGGTGCGAGAGGTGAATACACGCGCGGCGGCATCCGCCAGGCGGACACCGCCGACACGTGGCGTGTTGGAAGGGCAGCTCTAAGAGCGAAGGCGCTGACGACGGCCATTTATGCTCCCCTAAAAGGCAGTTTGGAACGTGCGTTCGCATATTAGAACGTCTGTTCTGCCTGTCAAGAGGGTGGGATACTCGGGAAAAGTTGAAGACCGTTTCGGGCGCGGATCTCGCGCCTCAGCGACCCCGCTACGCCCGCGAGCGCGCGGAGCTGACGAATCACATCCTGGAGCCGGACTGGGTGGGAAAGCGGGCGCTCGCGCGCGTCGGCCACGGCGGCTCGCACTTCGTCGGATATGACGGAGAAGTTGACGGACCGCGGGAGCTCTACGACGCGATCGTGGCGGAGGCGCACTGCTACACGGCGATCATCGACGGTGTTCTCGTCGCGGACTGGCGCGATGAATCGGAGCTCGAGCTCGATCCTGATGGCAATGCGTTCACGCGCAACGCGAACGGGCGGCAGATCTTCGCGGCCTTTGACCTGCTCGAGGTCGACGGCGAGTCGCTCCTGGAGATCCCCCTGCTGGAGCGCAAGCGGCATCTCGAGGGCCTGCTGGTGCCCAGCCTGAACGTCCGCCTGACGCCCTATGTGACACGTGGTCTCCGCTCCTGGCGCGAGACACTGGTGGGACAGGGCTTCCGCCGCGTCGTACTCAAGAACTGGAACAGCGCCTACGCTCCGGGCCGCACCACCGACGACTGGCTCGTCGTTGAAAAGATCACCGGCTCGAGATACTGAGGAGGAGATCGTGGCCTCGAAGTCAGCTGTCATCGATCACACCCAGCGAGATCCATGGTCGGTCGCGCTCGAGCAGTTCGGGATCGCGGCAGACAAGCTGCACCTCGACCCGAACATGCGCGCCATCCTCGCGGAGTGCCAGCGTGAGCTGACGGTCCACTTCCCCGTTCGCATGGCCGACGGCGTCGTGAAGGTCTTCACCGGCTACCGGATCCAGCACAACACGACGCGCGGCCCGGGCAAGGGAGGCATCCGGTACCACCCATCTGTTTCGCTGGGCGAGGTCAAGGCGCTAGCGATGTGGATGACGTGGAAGTGCGCCGTGGTCGGCATCCCGTACGGCGGTGCCAAGGGCGGCGTCGTCTGCGATCCGAAGACGATGAGCGCGCAGCAACTCGAAACGCTGACACGCCGGTATACGACCGAGATCGAGCTCCTCATCGGTCCAGATCGCGATATCCCCGCGCCCGACGTGAACACGAACTCGCAGACGATGGCCTGGATCATGGACACCTACTCGATGCACCACGGCTACACCGCGCTCGCTGTCGTCACCGGCAAGCCGCTGTCGATCGGCGGCAGCGAGGGACGGAACGAGGCCACCGCGCGCGGCGCGGTGTACACGATCATCGAGGCCGCGAAGCACCTGGGCCTCGACCTCGACGGCGCGCGGGTGGTGGTGCAGGGCTTCGGCAATGCCGGCTCCTTCTCCGCGAAGCTCATGGCGGAGCTGGGCGCCAAGGTGGTGGGACTCTCCGACACGAGCGGGGGCATCTACAACCCGAAGGGCATCGACCCACTCAAGGTGGACGCGTACAAGCGCGAGACCGGCTCGGTGACCGGATTCCCCGGGACGGACAAGGTCTCGAACGCCGAGCTCCTCGAGCTCGACTGCGACGTCCTCATCCCGGCCGCGATCGAGAACCAGATCGGCGAGCACAACGCTCCGAAGATCACGGCGAAGATCGTCGCCGAGGCGGCGAACGGCCCGACGAGCCCCGAGGCGGACCGCATCCTCTTCAACAAGGGCGTCTTCCTGATCCCGGACATCCTGTGCAACGCCGGTGGCGTGACGGTCTCGTATTTCGAGTGGGTCCAGGACCTGCAGAACCTGTTCTGGCGCGAGGCCACGATCAACGCGCGGCTCAAAGAGGTCATGGTGAAGTCGTTCAACGACGTGCTCGAGATGCAGAAGAAGAACAAGGTCGACATGCGGACCGCGGCATACATGGTGGCGGTCGCGCGCGTCGCCGAGGCCACGCTCACCCGCGGCATCTACCCCTAGCGGCACCTCCGCGGCTGGACCGCGGCTAGAAACGGCGGCGCTCTGGAGCTCGTCGCGCTCGACATCGAGACCACCGGGTTCGACCCGGAGTCGGACCGCGTCATCGAGATCGGCGCGGTGCGTGTGCGTCTCGAGGAGGACGGCTCCGCGACGCTCGGCGAGCGTTTCAGCACGTTCGTCGATCCCGGCGTCGACGTCGGCCCGGCGATCACGCGCCTCACCGGTATCCGCGACGGCGACCTCGTCGGCGCGCCCGCCCTCGAGTCGGTCACGGGTCGTATCGCCTCGCTCATCGGTGGGTCGCCGGTCGCGGGCCACAACATCGGGTTCGATCTCGCGTTCCTCGAGCGCGCAGCGCTGGGACCGTTCGAACGGCTCGACACGGCGGAGCTCGCGTCGATCCTCATGCCGTCGGCGCCGACATACGCGCTGCAGGCCCTTGCCGCCGATGCGGGCATCCATCCTGAGTCGGCCCACCGCGCGCTCGACGACGCGCTGACGTGCGCTGCGGTGCTCGCAGATCTCGGGCGCCGCGCGCGCGTGCTGCCGCTCGCGGTGCTCGAAGAGGTGCAGGCGTACGCGACCCTTCTCGGGTCGGCGTACACGGCGTTCTTCGACGGTGCGCTCCGCGGCGCCGTGCGCGGCGCGTGGGAGCCGTCGCGCCTGGCGACGCCGCCGCGCGCCCAGCGGTCGGGCCTCACCGGCGCGGCGATCACGGTCGATGCCGTCTTCTCGCCGGATGGGCCGCTCGCGCGGGGCCTCGCCGGTTACGAGGACCGCCCGCAGCAGCGCGCGCTCGCTGGTGCGATCGAGGGCGCGTTCCGTGATGGTGGCGCGCTGCTGGCGGAGGCCGGCACCGGAGTGGGGAAGTCGCTCGCGTATCTGGTTCCCGCGATCGGCCGGGCGCTCAGCGGCGAGCGCGTCATCGTGAGCACCCACACGCTGCCACTCCAGGACCAGCTCGTTCGCAAGGATCTGCCGGCGCTGCAGGAGGCGCTCGGCTCGATGGTCGAGGTCGCGGTGCTGAAGGGGCGGTCCAACTACCTGTGCCCGCGACGTTGGCAGTCCTTCCGCGGCGTCGTCGCGACGCGTGACGAGGCGCGACTGCTGATGAAGACGCTCGTGTGGCGGACCGCGACGCTCACCGGCGACCGCGCCGAGCTGAACCTGCTGGGCTCAGAGAGCGATCTCTGGGGGCGCGTGTCCGCCGACGACGAGACGTGCGACGCCCGGCGGTGCGCTCGCGTCGCGGGCGGCTGCTATCTGCAGCGAGCACGCGAGGCGGCCGCGCGTGCCGGCATCGTCGTGACGAATCACGCGCTGCTGCTGCAGGACGCGCGCATGCGCGGTGCGTTACTGCCCGAAACGGACCACCTCGTCGTCGACGAGGCGCATCGGCTCGAGGATGTCGCGACCGACGCGTTCGGCCTCGCGCTCGAGGACCGTGGCCTGCGGCGCGCGCTCGAGCGACTTTCGCACACACCCGCGGTCACGGCGGCCCTTCGCGACGACCGTGCCCTCGTCGCCGAGGAGCTGCGTCGTGAGATCGCGTCGGCGCACGAGCGCGGTGGTGAGGTCTTCGCCGCGCTCGCCGCGGTGCTCGAGCCACTCGGCCCGACCGAGGACAAGCTGCGCGTCACTGCTGGCGTGCGAGCGAGCGACGAGCGCTGGCTGCCGGTCGAGCTCGCATCGGAGCGTCTGGGCGATGCGCTCGCAGCGATCGCCGTCGTCGCGGAGCGACTCAGATCGGTCACGAGCGACGAGGATGAGGAGGCTGATCTCGCGTCAGCCCTCGGCGAGCTCGGCGGAGTCCAGCTGGCGCTGTCGCGCGGCGTGCACCAGCCGCGGAGCGGCGACATCGTGTGGATCGAGCGCGCATCGAACGGCGCGGTGTCGCTGCGCGTCGCGCAGTCGTATCTCGGCGATGCGATCCACCGCGGACTGGTCAAGCCGCGCCGCTCGGCCGTCTTCACATCGGCGACGCTGGCGGTCGCGGGCTCGTTCGGCTTCGCGCTCGAACGCTTCGGTCTCACCGACATCGGCGACGCGCGCGCGTTCGGTTCGCCCTTCCGGTACGACGAGCAGGCGATCCTCGTGGTGCCCGACGACGGCCTGCTGCCGTCGGAGCCAGGTTTCGCGGAAGAGACCGCGCAGACGATCACCGAGATCGGCCGCGCCCTCGATGGCCGCACGCTCGCGCTCTTCACCTCGCACGGCGCGATGCGCGACGTCGCGGCGCGCCTCGCGCCGCTGGAGGAGACCGGCATCGCCGTGCTCACACAGGGCATCGACGGCTCGCGTCGCGCGCTCCTCGAGCGCTTCGCCGCCGGACGCGCGGTGCTCCTCGGCACGCAGTCATTCTGGGAAGGCGTTGACCTACCGGGCGATCTCCTGCGCTGCGTCGTCATCGCGAGGCTGCCCTTCGCCGTGCCGGACGACCCTCTCGTTCAGGGCCGCGCGGAGCGCTACGAGGATCCGTTCGCGGAGTTCCAGGTCCCGCAGGCCGCGCTCCGCCTGCGGCAGGGCTTCGGCCGGCTCATCCGCACGCGTACCGATCGCGGCGCGGTCGTGCTCCTCGATCGGCGCGTGGTCATGCGCGAGTACGGCGCCCGCATGCTTGCGTCGCTCCCTGACGCGCGCCTCCACCGGGTGCCGCGCGATGACGTCGCCGCAACTGTGGCTGTGTTCTGCAAGAGCTAGCGCGGTTGGAAGAGCTCGATGACGTTCACGCCCATCGCGCGCAGTCGAGCGACTTCGGTCGTGATGTCGTTCACGATGATCTGGAACCGATCCCAGCCACCCGAACCAGGACGGCCGCCATCCGGCATCGGACGTCCCGCTGAGCTGGTCGCGCCGCTCAGGAGTAAGCGAAGATCGCCACGCGTCACGTCGGCGAACGCGGGCGCGGCGTTCGATTTGAGCGTGAAGCCGAGATGTGTCGTGTAAAACGCGACCGCGGCGTCGACGTCGTCGACCATGTAGCGCACGTTGACCTGGCTCATCGGGCGCTCACCATAATCGGCTCGGTGGACGAACGCGCTTCGCAGCTCGTCTCGGCGTGGCTCATCGGGCTGTCGCCTGAAGGGCGGCGCACGCTGTACACGCTGCTGCACGAGCTCTGCAGCGGCATGGACGTTTCGCGCCACAACCCGTTCGGATTCCTCCGTCTGCGAGCCGAGTTCGAGACGAGCGGGGAGCTCTTTGGCTGCACCATTCCAGAGCTTCGCGACGCCGTCGCCGCGTCGCTCGGCGACGAGCTCCCGCCGCCTGGCCGGCCGCCCAGCGCGCTGGAGTCGCTGCGGGACGAGATCGCCTCCCGGGGTCACCCCGACTTCCGCGGCGTGGAAGGCCGGTAGCCCTAACGAAGGTCGCCCGGGCGTATCAGTCGCCTGCGGCCACCCATCGCAGGGCTTGTCCGCGGGTCCAGCAAACCTATCCTTGCCGGCGGTGGGTGGGTGCCCTGTGTGCCCGCTCAGCATGCAAGGAAAGGAGGTACTCGTGATCGCATTCTTCCGTGACGAAGAGGGTCAGGGCCTTGTCGAATATGCACTCATCATTGTTGTTATCGCCATCGCGATCATCATCGCCATGATCTTCCTTCGTGAACAGCTCCAGAACATCTTCAGCAACATCGGCAACAACCTGACCTAAATCGCAACGTCGCAATGAAACGAGCGGCCCGGGAAACCGGGCCGCTCGTCTTTGAGGGGGGTTGCAGGGGGTTCTCCCCCTGCGATGAACGGGAAACCGGGCCGCTCGTCTTACGAGGGGGTTGCAGGGGGTTCTCCCCCTGCGATGAACGGGAAACCGGGCCGCTCGTTTTCATGAGGGAGGTTGCAGGGGGTTCTCCCCCTGCGATGAGGCGGGCCGCTCGTGTTTTCCCGTACAATGATGTCGGATCGAGCGTGTCGCTCGATATCACGCACGCCTTCCCGATCGCGTAGGGCCCTCGCTCCCCGTGCCCGCGGCGCGGCGGCGACCTGAAGCGAGTTGACGGAGGCGGAGGAAAAAGGGAGGCCGGCGTGGCCGTTGTCACCATGAAGCAGCTGCTCGAGTCCGGGGTCCACTTCGGACATCAAGCGCGCCGCTGGAACCCAAAGATGAAGCGCTTCATCTTCATGGAGCGGAACGGGATCCACATCATCGACCTGCAGCAGACGCTGACGCGCGTCGAAGAGGCGTATGCGTTCGTCCGTGATCTGGCCGGCGACGGCGGGCAGGTCCTCTTCGTCGGGACGAAGAAGCAGGCCCAGGAGTCGATCGCCGAGGAGGCGAAGCGCGCTGGCATGCACTTCGTCAACCAGCGCTGGCTGGGCGGCTTCCTGACCAACTTCGTCACGATCCAGAAGCGCATCAACCGGCTCAACGAGCTTCACGAGCGCAAGGAGCGCGGCGACTTCGCGACGATGCCGAAGAAGGACGCCCTTCGCCTCGACGACGAGCTCCTGCACCTCGACCGGTACTTCTCCGGCGTGCGCGAGCTGAAGCGACACCCGTCGGCGCTCTTCATCGTCGACCCGCACCGCGAGCACATCGCCGTCGAGGAGGCGCGCCGGCTCGAGATCCCGGTCGTGGCGATGGTCGACACGAACTGCGACCCCGACCTCATCGACGTGATCATCCCCGCGAACGACGACGCGATCCGCGCGGTGAAGCTCATCTGCCAGAAGATGGCCGATGCGATCATCGAAGGCCGCGCGATGTTCGACGCGAGCCGCAAAGAGGCGACCCCCGAGGACATGGGGTACGCGCCTTCGACGACCGCCGCCGAGCTCGAGGGTATCGGCGTGCCGCGTGCCAAGCGCACGCCGCGCGTATACGAGCCCGAGCCGGAAGAGGAAGACGAGGACGTCGCCGTGGACCTCGAGCCCGAAGGAACTGCCGACATCAAGACCACCGAGGAGAGCTAGTGATGATGACCAAGATCGATCCAAAGGACGTTCAGCGCCTGCGCAGCGAGAGCGGTGCGGGCGTCATGGACTGCAAGCGCGCGCTCGAAGAGACGGGCGGCGACTATGCGAAGGCGCTCGCGCTCATCAAGGAGCGCGGCATCCAGTCCGTCGCGAAGAAATCCGAGCGCGAGGCCAAAGAAGGCCTTGTTGCCTCGTACATCCACAGCAACGGGCGCGTCGGCGCACTGGTCGAGCTCGCGAGCGAGACGGATTTCGTCTCGCGCGGAGATGACTTCCGCCAACTCGCGCAGGAGATCGCGATGCAGGTCGCCGCGATGAATCCCGCGACGGTCGAGGAGCTGCTCGGGCAGGCGTACATCCGCGACGGGTCGAAGACCATCAAGGATCTCGTCACGACGGTCGCCGCGACGACCAAGGAGAACGTCCACGTGCGCCGCATCCAGCGCTTCGCGCTCGGCGAGTCCTAGACTCCTCGCGATGACGCAGGGCCACGCGGCCAAATACAGCCGGGTGCTGCTCAAGCTTTCCGGCGAAGCCCTTCTTGGCGAGCGCAAGTTCGGCATCTCGCCGCAGTACGTCAAGTACCTCGCGGAGGAGATCCGCAAGGTCCAGGCGCTTCCCGCCGAGGTGGCGATCGTCATCGGCGGCGGCAACTTCATGCGGGGCGCGGCGGTCGCCGAGCACGGCATCGACCGCGCGACCGCGGACTACATGGGCATGCTCGCGATGGTGATCAACGCACTTGCCCTTCAGTCGGCCCTCGAGCAGATGGATGTCGCGACGCGCGTGCAGTCCGCGATCACGATCCAGGATGTCGCCGAGCCGTACATCCGCCGCAAGGCGATCCGGCATCTCGAGAAGGGGAGGGTCGTGATCTTCGCCGCGGGGACGGGCAATCCGTACTTCACGAGCGACACGGCAGCCACGCTTCGCGCGGCGGAGATCGGGGCCGACGTGATCCTGATGGGCAAGAACCACGTGGACGGTGTCTATGACGCCGATCCGCGGACGACGAAAGACGCGAAGAAGATCGACGAGCTCACGCACCGCGACCTGCTCGACAAACGCCTCGGCGTGATGGACGCGACGGCCGCGGCCCTCGCCGAGGACCGTGACATCCCGATCATCATCTTCGACATCTCGCAGAAGGACGCGATGGTGCGGGCGGCCAAGGGCGAGCAGGTCGGCACCCTCGTCCACAGCTGATGCCGCTCGAAGAGCTCCTCGTGCAGACGGAGGCGCGTTTCAAGAAGGCGATCGACGCGCTCAAGCACGACGTCGCGAGCGTTCGTACCGGCCGCGCGGCGCCGTCGCTCGTCGAGCAGCTCGAGGTCGAGGCGTATGGCGTCCCGACGCCGCTCATCCAGCTGGCGCAGATCAACGCGCCTGAGCCGCGGCAGATCCTGATCCAGCCGTATGACCGCAGCCTCATCAAGGCGATCGAGAAGGCGATCCAATCGTCCGACCTCGGCCTTGCGCCGAACACCGACGGCGCCGTCATCCGCCTCAACATCCCGGCGCTCAACGAAGAGCGGCGCCGCGACATGGTGAAGGTGCTGCACAGGAAGGTCGAGGACGGCAGGGTCGAGATCCGCACCCTGCGCCGGCACACACACGAGGAGATGCGCGCGAAAGAGAAGAGCTCCGGCGTGACCGCCGACGAGGTAAAGCGCCTCGAGGCGCAGCTGCAGAAGCTCACCGACCGCTACATCCTCATGGCCGACGAGATCGGCACCGCCAAAGAGAAAGAGATCCTCGCCGTTTGATCAATCTCTGGGCTGCGCCCAGAGACGCGCTCAGGGCTGGTGGATGAGCCCCGTCCCGCGGCACATCGCCATCGTGATGGACGGCAATCGCCGGTGGGCGCGCAAGCGGCACCTGCCGGCCATCGCCGGACATCGCGCCGGGGTCGAGACGATCCGCAAGACGCTGCGAGCCGCGCGCGAGCGTGGGGTCGAGTACCTCACGCTGTACTCGTTCTCGACCGAGAACTGGTCGCGCGACCCCGAAGAGGTCACGGGCCTCATGGCGCTCCTCGAGGAGACGATCCGCCGCGAGACCGACTCGCTCGTGCGCGACGACGTGCGCCTCGAGGTCATCGGACGGTTGCACGAGCTTTCGCCGGGGCTGCAGCGTTCGATCGCCGGCGCCGTTGAGGCGACGTCGAAGTGCGCTCACGGCGTGATGACGCTCGCCTTCAACTACGGCGGTCGTGCCGAGATCGTCGATGCCGTGCGACGCATCGTCGGCGACGGCGTCGCAGCGGACGCCGTCGACGAGGCCGCGATCGCATCGCGGCTGTACGCGCCCGACCATCCCGACCCGGACCTGCTGATCCGCACCGGAGGCGAGCTCCGCGTGTCGAACTTCCTGCTCTGGGAGGTCGCGTACGCCGAGATGTGGGCGACGCCAGTGCTGTGGCCCGATTTCTCGGTGAAGGACCTCGACGATGCGCTCGCGTCCTACGCGGAGCGCGAGCGCCGCTTCGGGAGATGACCGGGCTCGAGCGGCGCGTCGGCACGGCGCTCGTCTACGGCGTGGTCGTCCTCAGCGCGGTCTTCGCGCCGCCCCCGACGTTCGTCGCGCTCGTCGCGATCCTCGCGGCGCTCGGGTACGTCGAGCTGCGCGGGCTCTTCAAGTACCGTCCCTACCAGCCGTGGCTCATCGGCATCGTGTTCACGGTCCTCTTAGTGATCGCGCACATGGCGCAGACGGTGTGGACCGATGGGCTCTTGCCCATGACGATCGCGCTCTGCGCCGCGTTCGGTGTCGTCGCGATCATCGTCTTCGTGGCGGAAGGCGCACGGCACCGGCCGGCGCCGGCGGTGGCAGGGGCGGTGTTCACGCTCGGCGGTGCGCTCTACCTCGGACTCCTGTTCGGCTATCTCGTCGATCTGTGGATGGCGGGCGGCGCCGCGACGAAGGGATACCTCGGGCGGTTTCCGGTGTGGCTCGCCCTCGCGTTCGTCCCGACATGGGCCGCCGACATCACCGCCTACTTCGTGGGATCGTCGATCGGCCGACGGCGCATCGCCCCGCAGATCAGCCCGAAGAAGACATGGGAAGGAACGCTCGCGGGCTTCGCTGCCGCCGCGGTCGTAGCACTGCTCATCGCGACGTCGGCGGGGATCAAGACGGGACCGACGCTCCTCGTCGCCGCGCTGATCGGCCCGGTGGGGTTCGCGAGCGATCTGTTCGAATCCGCGATCAAGCGGGCCGCGGGGGCGAAGGACTCCGGCACGCTGCTGCCGGGCCACGGCGGCGTGCTCGACCGCATCGACAGCCTCATCTTCGTCGCTCCGCTCGTCGCGTTGGCCCTGGCCATAGCCGTCGGGATGGGATGATGGACGGGTGGTGACACGCCTCGCGATCCTCGGCGTGACCGGCTCGATCGGCCGTCAAGCGCTCGACGTCGTCGCCTCGCACCCGGACCGTCTGCGCGTCACCGCGATCGCTTCGGCGCGGAATGCATCCGAGCTGGATGCGATCGCGACCCAGACGGGTGCGAGCGGGGTTGTACTCCAGGAGCGCGACGGCGATGACGCACTCTGCGACCTCGCGACGCGCGCCGACGTTGACCTCGTGCTCGTCGCGACGCCGGGTATCGCCGGGCTCGCGCCGACGCTCGCCGCGCTGCGCGCGGGGAAGCGCGTGGCTCTCGCGAACAAGGAGGTGCTCGTGACCGGAGGACACCTCGTCGCGCCACTCGCGGGCGGCGCGGGGGACCGGTTACGGCCCGTGGATAGCGAGCACTGCGCGCTCTGGCAGTGCCTTGTCGGCGAGCGGATGGAGAACGTGTCGCGGGTCGCGGTCACCGCGTCGGGCGGGCCGTTCCGCGAGCGCGCCCTCGACGAGCTCGCGTCGGTCACGCCGGACGAGGCGCTGCGCCACCCGACCTGGAAGATGGGCCCCAAGGTGACCATCGACTCCGCCACGCTCGCGAACAAGGGCTACGAGGTCGTCGAGACGCACTGGCTCTACGGCATCCCGTACGAGCGCATCGACATCGTCGTGCACCCGGAGAGCGTCATCCACGCGCTCGTCGAATTCTCGGATGGCAGCGTGAAGGCCCAGCTCGCGGAGCCCGACATGCGCCTGCCGATCCAGTACGCGCTCCTCTGGGACCGCGCGCCGTCTCGCGCCGCGCGGCTCGATTGGTCGCGGACCCGCACGCTGCGATTCGAGGGCGCACCGGACGACCGCCGCTATCCGTGCCTCGCGGCCGTGCTCGACACGGCACGCTCCGGCGACCTCGCGGCGATGATCGGTCTGTCGGCCGCCGACGAGGTGGCCGTCGCGCGCTTCCTCCGGAGTGAGATCCGCTTTGACGAGATCGCGGCGTACCTGCGCCGAGGCGCGTCGCTCGGCGCGGCGCAGCGCGCACCCGCGTCGCCCGACCTCGGCGAGATCCTCGGCGTCGATCGCGCCGTACGGACCGCACTCGAAGCGGCGCCGGCGCTGGCGTAGCCGAGATGGACTTCCTTCCGACCCTGATCCTCTTCCTGCTGACGTTCACCGTGATCATCGCGGTGCACGAATTCGGTCACTATCTGACGGCGCGGCTGCTCGGCATGAAGGTCCTGGAGTTCGCGTTCGGCTTCCCGCCGCGCGTCGCGGCGATCCGCCACGCGGGGATCGACTACAGCCTCAACGCGATCCCGTTCGGCGGATTCGTGCGCATCCTCGGGCAGGACGACTTCAGGGTCCATCAGGCGGGCGAGGGCGATCCCGGTTCGTTCACATCGAAGCCGTGGTGGGCGCAGGCGATCGTGCTCGCCGCGGGCGTGACGATGAACATGGTGCTCGCGCTTCTCGTGCTCACGATCGCGTTCACCACCGGCACCACGGCATCGACGGGTGACGTGCGCGTCGACCAGGTCGCACCGGGCTCGCCGGCAGAGAAAGTCGGCATCCAGATCGGCGACATCGTCCGCGCCATCGACGGTCGCGAGATCAAACGCTCCGGCGAGCTCGTCAGCTACGTCACGAGCCAGGCGCGGCTGCATCCCGATCAGGAGGTCACGCTTCAGCTCGAGCGCAACGGCCAGCCGCTCCCCCCGATCAAGGCCGTCCCGCGCCAGGAGCCGCCGGAAGGCGAAGGCCCTCTCGGCATCCGTCTCGAGGAGGTCCAGGGCTCCGTCGCCGTTTCGCCGCCCGAGGCGTTCAAGCAGGCGCTATCGCTCTCCGGCCAGGTGATCGCGCAGATCGCCGAGCTGCCCGGACAGCTCCTCGCGTCGCGCACGTCGACCGGCGCTCCGACCGTCGGCGGCCCGATCGAGATCTTCCGCGTGACCGGACAGGTCGCGCAGTTCGGCATCCCCACGTTCCTCAAGCTCGTCGGTGTGCTGTCGGTGAACCTCGCGGTCCTGAACATCATTCCATTCCCCGGCCTCGACGGCGGGCGCCTGTTCTTCGTGCTCCTAGGCGGCATCTTCCGCGTGCGCTTCTCCCCTCAGGTCGAGGCCGCGGTGCATGCCGTCGGCTTCCTGCTCCTCCTGCTGCTTCTCGTCGTCGTCAGCATCAACGACATCCGCCGCGTCGTTGGGGGTTGACGCGAGCGAGGCCACCCGCGCTCTCGCATGGGGCGCGTGCCTGAACGCGCGAGACCTCGGGGGCCTGACGACAGCTGATGGTCGGCGCGTGCGTCGCGGCGCGCTCGTTCGCTCCGATCAGCTCTGCCGTCTGGACGACCGCGGCCGCGAGTCGTTCCTCGCTCACGGCGTACGGACGGTCATCGACCTGCGGACGCCGGCGGAGGCGGAGCGGGACCCCGATCCGATCTGGCACGAGCGCGGCATCGACTACCAACTCATCCCGCAGCAGAGCGAGCAGCTGTGGCGTGAGTTCGACCCGATCGCGAAGACGCGAGCCGAGCGTGACGTATTGGCCATCGACCGGTGTTCCGAACAGAACGCCGCGATGGCGCGCGCCGTCGCGCAGGCCGCGCCCGGTGGTGTGCTCATCCACTGTCTCGCGGGAAAGGACCGCACCGGGATCGCCGTCGCGCTGCTGTTGGGTCTCGTCGGTGTGTCGCACGCGGACATCGCCGCGGACTACGCGCTCTCCGAGGCGGCGCTCGCGTCCGAGAAGGTCGCCGCGCTCGCGGCGGCCCAGGACGAGGAGGCGCGCGGCCGCATCGAGCGTGGCTACGACTCGCGCCCTGAGACGATGCTCGCGACGCTCGCGCATCTACGCGCGCGCCACGGTGGCGCCGTGGTGTACCTCACACGCGCCGGACTCACCGGAACGGAGATCGAGCGCATCCGCGCGCGAATGCTCGACTAGCGAACTGTCGCGAAGTCCTCATTCGCCGGCGGCGTCGGCGTGTAGTCTGTGACCCCCATGGATGCGCCGGTCGTCGACGTGCGCGCCCTCCGCAAGGTCTACCGCGTCACCGAACGCGAGACCGGACTTGCGGCCACGTTCCGCTCGATCGTCAAGCGCCGGTACCGCGAGGTCCTCGCGGTGGACGGCATCACGTTCCACATCGATCCAGGCGAGGTGGTGGGCTTCCTCGGGCCGAACGGGGCGGGAAAGACGACGACGCTCAAGATGCTCTCAGGCCTGCTCTACCCGACCGGCGGTGAAGCGACGGTGCTGGGCCACGTACCGTGGCGCCGCGAGGGCGACTTCCTCCGCGGGATGACGCTCCTCATGGGGAACCGATCGCAGCTGGTGTGGGACATCCCGGCCGCCGACTCTTTCCTCGTGCTGAAGGAGATCTACGCCGTTCCCGCCGCGCAGTACAAGCGCACGCTCAACGAGCTCACCGAGCTGCTCGAGCTCCAGCCGCTGCTGCACAAGCCGGTGCGTGGGCTCTCGCTCGGCGAGCGCATGAAGGTGGAGTTCGCGGCCGGCCTCCTGCACTCGCCGGGCGTCGCCTTCCTCGACGAGCCGACGCTGGGCCTGGACATCTCGATGCAGGGACGCATCCGCCGCTTCGTCGCGGAGTACAACCAGCGCAGCGGCGCGACGATCCTGCTCACGAGCCACTACATGGACGATGTCGTCGCGCTGTGCCGCCGCGTGATCGTCATCCACCACGGTGTGCTCCTGTACGACGGTGCGCTCGCGGATCTCGCCGAGAGGATGGCGCCGTACAAGCGCATCACCGTGACGCTCCGCGGCTCCGTCGGCGACCTCTCGACGTTCGGCGAGGTGGTGTCGAGCAACGAGAACGTCGCGACGATCCACGTCCCGCGCACGCAGGCCGGCGAGCGTACGGCGCGGCTCGTGCGCGAGCTCGGCGATCAGCTGGCAGACATCAGCGTCGAGGATCCGCCGATCGAGGAGGTCATCGACAAGGTGTTCTCGGAGGAACGCCCGCTCGCGGAGGCGACGGCATGATCCGGATATACCGGCAGCTGCTGATCGCGCAGATCCAGGCAGCGGCGCAGTACCGCATCCAGGCGCTCCTCTGGATGCTGTTCTCGATCATCCGGCCGGTCATCTTCCTCGCGGCGTGGACGGCGGTCGCGACGGCTCAAGGAGGCAGCGTGGGCGGCTACTCCGCCAGCGACTTCGCCGCGTACTACATCGCGCTGACGATCGTGAACCACCTCTGCATCGCGTGGAACTCGTTTGAGTTCGAATTCGAGATCCGGCAGGGCCGTCTCTCCCCGAAGCTCCTCCGTCCTCTCCATCCGCTGCACTACTCGGTGGTGGAGAACCTGGTTTTCAAGATCACCACGCTCTTGCCACTGTGTCTCGTGCTCGTGATCGTGGCACTCACGTTCAACGTGCGGTGGAGTGGCGAGTGGTGGCATCTGGTGCTCTTCGTACCGAGCATCATCCTCGCCGCGGCGCTGTCGTTCATGCTTGGATGGGTCGTCGCCACCGCGACGTTCTGGCTGCAGCGCATCAATACCGTGAACACGCTGTTCCAGCGCACTGCCTTCATCTTCGCGGGCCAAATCGCGCCGCTGGCACTCATGCCGGAATGGATGCAAGTCGTGTCATATGCGCTTCCCTTCGCGTACATCCTCGCGGTCCCCGCGGAGATCCTGCGCGGCGGTGTGACGCTCGAGCGCTGCCTCCTGTACCTGGTCGGTCAGGCGGTGTGGCTTGGACTCACGATCATCGCGTTCCGGTTCGCGTGGCGCGCCGGACTGCGGGAATTCAGCGCGGTGGGCGCCTGATGCGGTACTTGCGGATGTTCCGCGCCTTCGCCTCTACGGAGTTCCAGTTCGAGATGGAGTACCGCGGGAACTTCTACCTCAGCATCCTCGAGATGTTCCTGGTCATCGGCACGAGCATCGCCGCGGTACTCGTGATGTTCGGCCACACGACGACGATCAACGGCTGGACCCTACCTCAGATGATCGTGCTGCTCGGCGTGTACTACCTCATCCAGGGTGGTGTGAATCTCGTCTTCTCGCCCTCGTTCGAGCGGCTGATGGAGCACGTCCGCGTCGGCACACTCGACTTCCACCTGCTGAAGCCAGTCAACACTCAGTTCCTGGTCAGCACTCGGCATCTCAAGATCATCCGCGGTGCGGACCTTTTGCTTGGCCTCGTGGTCGTCATCGTTGGCCTGGCACAGGTGGGAGACGAGGTCGGGATCGGCCAGGCGATCATGTTTGCGTTGTCGCTCCTCTTCGGTTGGACGCTGGTGTATTCGCTGCTCCTGGGTCTGGTCACGCTGTCGTTCTGGTTCGTTCGGGTAGAGAACCTGCTCGCGATCTTCTGGGCCTTCACCGAGGCCGGACGGTTTCCCGTCGACGTCTATCCGCTCTGGCTGCGCGTGTCGCTCAGCACGGTCGTCCCGATCGGGATCGCGGTGACCGCTCCGGCCAACGTCATCGCGGGCCGCATGGACTGGGTCGCAGTTGCGCTGCTCGGAGCGGGCACGGTGCTGACCGTGGGCATCGCGAGCGCGCTCTGGCGTTGGGGGCTTAAGAGTTACACCGGCGCAAGTGCGTAGAAGTCTCGCGTTCGAGACAGTTTTCGACCGTACACTTGTTCTCATGGGCGCACAGATGAGCGTCGACCTCAACCTGCCGGAGGACCGTGTCGGTCCGCGCCCGCGGCGCAAGTCCAAGCGCGTCTGGGTCGGCGGGACGGCCATCGGCGACGGCGCGCCGGTCTCGGTGCAGTCGATGTGCACGACCCTCACGCACGACGTCGACGCGACGATCCGCCAGATCGAACGTCTCCAGGAGGTCGGCTGCGAGATCGCCCGCGTTGCGGTCCCGGACAAGCGCGCCGGCGAGGCTCTGAAGGAGGTCGTCCGCCGCAGCATCCTTCCGATCGTCGCGGACATCCATTTCGACTACAAGCTCGCGCTGATGGCCCTCGACGCGAAAGTGCACAAGCTCCGCCTCAACCCGGGGAACATCCACAACAAGGACGGCGTGCGCGAGGTCGTGAAGCGCGCGAAGGTGCAGGGCACCCCGATCCGCATCGGCGTGAACCACGGCTCTATCGGTGACCGCCAGCCCGGCGACGTGCGCGACGAATCGCAGCGGATGGTCGACCTCGCGCTCAGCGAGATCAAGATCCTCGAGGACCTCGACTTCGACAACATCGTCGTCAGCGTGAAGGCGTTCGAGGTGCCGACGATGGTCGCGGCGTACCGGCGCCTCGCGAAGGCCGTTCCGTACCCGCTGCACCTCGGCGTCACCGAGGCGGGCACGCTCGTCGCGGGCTCGATCCGTTCGACCGCCGGCATGAGCGTCCTTCTCTACGAGGGCATCGGCGACACGATCCGCGTGTCCCTCTCGGAAGACCCGGTGATGGAAGTGACTGCCGGATTCGACATCCTGAAATCGCTTGGCCTTCGCGATCAGGGCCTGACGCTCGTCGCGTGCCCGTCGTGCGGCCGAGCGGACATCGACCTCATCCCGCTGGCCAAGGTCGCCGAAGAGCGTCTCCGCGCCCTGCCCACGCCGATGAAAGTCGCGGTCATGGGGTGCGAGGTCAACGGACCCGGTGAGGCGAAGGACGCCGACGTCGGGATCGCGGGCGGCGTGGGGAAGGGTGCGATCTTCCGCAAGGGCAAGGTCGTCGGCGTCTACCCCGAGGACCAGCTCATGGACGCGCTGCTTGCCGAGATCGACAAGAT
Source organism: Candidatus Limnocylindria bacterium (assembly GCA_036523395.1). NCBI lineage: Bacteria > Bacillati > Chloroflexota > Candidatus Limnocylindria > Candidatus Limnocylindria bacterium. Next base: position 17,146 of record DATDEH010000013.1, read on the forward strand.
CCTCATCGAGAACGGCAAGGAGCCGTACTCGCAGAAGGCGCCGAAGCTCACGCACGAGGGCCAGCTGACGCCGGGGCGCAGTGTCCCTGCCGGACAACGAACCTAGTCAGCCCGACGACGAACGCGTCGTCGCGCTGCATCGCGTCACGCTCACCGCGGTCGACTTCCGCCGCGCGCGCTTCGACAAATTCTCGCTCGGCGGCTGCCTCTTCGATCGCTGCGACTTCCGTGGCCTGAAGCTCGACCGCCGCCTCGCGCCGCTGTTCGTCGCTCTCCCGCGCAGCGTCTTCCGCAGCTGCAGGTTCGATGGCGCGGACCTCCACGACGCGCTCCTTGGGCAGTCGCGCTTCGAGCGCTGCAGCTTCGACGACGCGAGCATCGACGGGAGCCAGACCGAGACTGCCGAATTCGTCGACTGCCGTTTCGCGGGTACGCTCGACGACCTCACGTTCTACGGCGCGCCATCTGGACCGGAAGCGAAGCGGCTCGATCCACCGCGCCGCCGCAACGAGTTCCGCGGGAACGATTTCCGTGACGCGGAGTTCCACGACGTCGCGTTCGTCGCCGGGATCGACATGGCCCTGCAGCGGTTCCCGGATGACGAGCTGCATGTCCGGGTCGAGGGCTTCCAACGCGCCGTAGCGAAAGCGCGGACCGATATCAAGAACTGGTACGAGCGCGACCGCGTGCCGGCGTTGGCCATGCTCGCGACCCTCGATGCCCGCTGGCGCGATCAGGACATCGTCGTCGCCCGCCGCTGGACCCCTCGCATCAAGGCGCCAGACCGCGTGCAGGCTCGCGTATGGGAGCTGCTCGAGCACATCTGACCGCGCAGGCCGGGTACTATTCGACGCGATGCGTTCGCGAGGGTCCACGTACCGAGTCCCGCGCTAGCCGGCGCCGCTCAGGCGCCGGCACCGTATTCGCGCGGCCAAATACGACCCTCGGAGTTGACCCTATGAGACAGTCGACGCTCTTCGGACGCACGTTGCGTGAGGCGCCTGCGGACGCGCAGACGCCCGGTCATCGACTCATGCTGCGCGCGGCGATCGCGCGCCCACTCGCCTCGGGCCTCTATACCTGGCTGCCCCTTGGATTCCGGGTCGCGAAGAAGGTCGAGCAGATCATTCGTGAGGAGATGGACCGGATCGGCTGCCAGGAGATGGAGATGCCGGTCCTCACGCCCAGCGACCTCTGGAAGACCACCGGTCGGTGGGAAGCGCTCGAGCCGATCACGTTCCGCACGAAGGACCACAACGGCCGCGAGTTCATGGTGAGCTACACACACGAAGAAGCCGTCCATTCACATGCGATGAGCGAGATCCAGTCCTACAAGCAGATGCCGGTGATGGTCTATCACTTCCAGTCGAAAGGACGAGACGAGGCGCGCCCGCGCGCCGGACTCTTGCGTGTGCGCGAGTTCGTCATGAAGGACGCGTACTCCTTCGACATCGACCAGGCCGGCCTCGAGAAGAGTTACAAGGCGCAGCACGGAGCGTACGAGCGGATCTTCCAGCGCATGCACCTAGACGCGGTCAGCGTCGAGTCCGACACCGGGGCAATGGGTGGCGATACCGCGCACGAGTTCCAGGTGCTCACCGAGATCGGTGAAGATCGCATCGTCGTCTGTCCCAACTGCGACTATCGCGCGAACATGGAGAAAGCGACGCGATCCGGCAAAGCGCCGATGCGCGAGGAAAGCGTGCCCCAACGAAGCGAGATCTCGACGCCAAGCACTACGAGCATCGAAGGGCTGCAGGCCGCGCTCAAGGTCGACGCCGATCGCCTGCTCAAGACGCTCCTGATGCGTGACGCCGCCGGCAAGGTCGTGGCTGTCGTACTGCCCGGAGATCGCGATGTCAACGAGGCCAAGCTCCGGAAGATCCTCGGCACGAGCGATGTGAAGTTCGCCGGAGATGCTGACTTCATCGCTGCCGGCGCGGTCGCCGGCTACGTCGGACCGGTCGGGCTCCGTGCGCGAACGCTTCTGGACACCTCGGTCGATGAGCGTGCGTACATCGCCGGCGCGAACAAGAAGGACACCCACCTGCGCAACGTTGTCGCCGGGCGGGACTTCGAAGGTGAGCGCGTGGATGCGCACGATGTGCGCGAAGGCGACGTCTGCCCGAAGTGCAAGAAGGGCCACGTGTCGATCAAGCGCGGTGTCGAGGTCGGGAACATCTTCGCGTACGGCACGTACTACTCGGACAAGATGAACGCGACCTTCCTCGCGGAGGATGGAACGAGAAAGCCGTTCGTCGGCGGGAGCTACGGCATCGGCGTGGGTCGAGCTGTCCAGACCATCATCGAAACGAACCACGACGAGAAGGGCATCCTCTGGCCCATCTCGGTCGCGCCGTACCAGGTGCACGTCATCGCTCTCCCGTCGAACGACGAAGCCGTGCGCACCGCGGCCGATGCGTTGGTCGCGGATCTGGAGCACGCCGGCGTCGAGGTCCTGTACGACGACCGTGAGGAGACCGCGGGCGTGAAGTTCGCCGATGCCGACCTCATCGGCATCCCGTTCCGCGCCACGGTCTCGAAGCGCACGCTCAAGGAGGACCAGGTCGAGCTCAAGCCGCGCAGCGCCAGCGAAGCCGAGATGGTGCCGCGCGCGACGGCGACGGAGCGGATCGCGGGCACCGTGCGACGGGCTCTCGCTTGATCGGCGACGGGAAGAGACCGCGCGACGTCGCGCCGGCGGTGCGTGAGGAACGCGAGCGCTCGCTCGAGGCGACACTTCGCCCGCAGCGGCTCTCCGACGACGAGTACATCAATCAAGACAACGTCAAGAGCCAGCTGCGGATCCTCATCGAAGCGGCGAAGGCGCGGGGCGAGCCGCTCGATCACGTCGCGCTCTACGGCCCACCGGGAGTGGGAAAGACGTCGCTTGCGAATGTCATCGCGCACGAGCTCGGCGTGCCGATACGGATCACGAGCGGGCCCGCGATCGAGCGCGCCGGCGATCTCGCCGCGATCCTGACCAACCTCCAGGCGGGTGAGGTGCTCTTCATCGACGAGGTCCACCGCCTGCCGCGATTGGTTGAGGAAGTGCTCTACCCGGCTATGGACGTCTATCAGCTCGACATCGTCATCGGCAAAGGACCGGGGGCGCGCACACTGCGCCTCCCGCTTCCGCGCTTCACGCTCGTCGGCGCGACGACACGCATCGGCCGGCTCTCATCGCCGCTGCGCGACCGCTTCGGCGCGACGTACAAGCTCGACCTGTTCGAGACGGAGGCGCTCGAGAAGGTCGTCCGCCGATCGGCGCGCATCCTCGGCGTCGAGATCGAGGCCGCCGCCGCGCACGAGATCGCGCGACGTTCGCGCGGCACGCCGCGCATCGCGAACCGCTGGCTCAAGCGAGTGCGCGACTTCGCTCAGGTGAGACACGACGGGCGGGTGACGCTCGCAGTCGCGCGCGAGGCGCTCGCAGCGCTCGAGGTCGATGACAAGGGTCTCGACGCGGTCGACCGCACGCTCCTCGCGGCGATCGTCGACAAGTTCGCCGGCGGACCGGTAGGTCTCGAAACGCTTGCGGCGGCCCTCAGCGAGGACGCGGAGACCATCGAAGATGTGTACGAGCCGTACCTCATGCAGCAGGGGTACCTCAAGCGGACGCCGCGCGGCCGGGTCGCCACGGAGCACGCGTACCGCCACCTTGGTCGCACCCCGCCGACCGGAGCGACGCTGTGGAACGGCGCGCAGCCGGACGAGCCGTCGAGGTCGGAGGAGTGATCGGCGAGAGTCGCTTCGAGCTCGAGCGCGCGATCACGCAGAACGAGCTCGAGCTCCACTACCAGCCGATCTTCGACATCAGCGGCGATGCCCTACGCGGTGTCGAGGCGCTCGTCCGGTGGAAGCATCCGCAGAAGGGCTTGGTCTCGCCGCATGCCTTCCTTCCGACCGCCGCGCGAGAGGGCCTCATGCACGCGCTCACAGCGTGGGTGCTGCGCGAGGCGTTGCTGCAGGCGAGCGTCTGGCGCAAGGATGGCCTCACGCTGAACATCTCGGTCAACATCGCGGCGAGCGACCTCGGCGATCAGCGCTTCGTGCGCCTGCTGGACCGGACGCTCAAGATCACCGCCGGCTCGTCGGCGTTCAGCGCGGAGATCCGCGCCGATGAGACCGCGGAGGCATCCAGCGCGGGTGTGCGCGAGCTCAGCTCGCGCAAGATCCCGATCGCACTCGATGACGTCACCAGCGTCACGCAGCTCGACAGTGCTTCGCAGTGGCCGCTCGACACGGTGAAGATCGGGCGCGAGATCATCGGCCACGCACTCGAGGATCCGAAGTCGGGGGAGATGGCCCACTCCATCGCGCAGTTCGCTGGGCAGCGGGACATCGGGATCGTTGCCGTGGGCATCGAGAGCAAGGAGATGCTCGGCCTCGCTCGCGCGCTCGGCTGCGTCGGCGTGCAGGGGTACCTGCTCGCGAAGCCGATGCCGAGTCCCGCACTCCGGCGCTGGGCGAGGGCTGGCGCCTGAAGCGCGGGCTGACGCTGGCGCTCGCGACCATCGTCGCGTGCGCGCAGCCGGCCACCGCGCCGACCGCGACGCCGGCGGCGACCGGGTCGCAGCCCGCGCGATCAACAGCACCGGCCACGCCGACCCCGACGCCGACACCCTCACCGCGGCTCGGTCCGGCCGTCGTCGAGAACGTGCAGCTCATCGCCAGCGGCCTCGAAGCGCCGTGGTCGGTCGCCCTCGCGCCGGATGGGCGGCTCTTCGTCACCGAACGCCCGGGCCGCGTTCGCATCGTTCGGCTCGGAGCCGGCGGTGGTCTGGAGGCGCGGCCGTGGGCGACGCTCCCGGCGCGCGCGAATCCGGATGCGGAACGCGGGCTGCTCGGGATCACGCTCGATCCCGATTTCGCGCGGAACGGCTTCGTGTACCTCTATTACTCGTACGCTGGTGCGGGCGGCGCGACGCTCAATCGACTGGTGCGCATGCACGACGCGAACGGCGCGGGCACCGACGAGACGATCCTCGTCGATAACATCCCCGGATCGTCGAATCACGACGGCGGCCGCATCGCGTTCGGACCCGACGGCAAGCTGTACGTGGCGACGGGTGATGGCGAACAGCAGGCGCGTGCGCAGGATCGGAACTCGCTGGGAGGCAAGATCCTGCGGCTCGAGAAGGACGGCAGCGTGCCATCGGACAATCCGTTCGCGGGCTCGCCGGTGTTCTCACTCGGACATCGCAACGTGCAGGGGCTCGCATTCCAGCCGGACACCGGCGTCCTCTATGAAACGGAGCACGGACCGAGCGGACTATTTCCGGCCTGTTGCCAGGACGAGGTGAATCGGATCGAGGCCGGCGCGAACTACGGCTGGCCGATCGTCACGGGCAAGCCTGGTGACGCGCGCTTTCGCGATCCGATCGCATGGAGCGGCAACTTCGACACGTGGGCGCCGTCGGGAGCTGCCTTTGCGACGAGGCCCGGCCCGCTGCGCGGCTCGTTGCTCTTCGCGACGCTGCGTGGCCAGCATCTGCATCGGATCGTCTTCACACCCGACGGTCGCGGCGTGGCCTTTGAGGAGCGGCTTCTGGTGAACCAGTACGGCAGGCTCCGCGACGTCTACGAGATCGCGAGCGGCGAATTCCTCGTGCTCACGAGCAACCGCGATGGACGCGGCCGGCCTGCAGCGGACGACGATCGCGTCCTGCTCGTGACGCTCCGTTAAGCGTCAGGGAAGAGCAGGCCCATGAGACAATCGGTGCCTACATGGACGTGGCTCGCTCGGCGCTGAGCGGGCCGGAAAGGACCGACATGGCCACAGAAGAAACCGCGGCGAAGCCGGAGAAGGCGTCGTCGCCGATCGTCGCCGAGGCCGAAAAGCAGGAGAAGATCCTGAACGCGCTTCAGGCCGTCCTCGATCCCGAGATCGGACTGTCGGTCATCGATCTCGACCTCATCCGCGAGGTCGTCTTCACGCCGGACGAGGCCGAGGTGAAGATGGTGCTCACCACGCCGTTCTGCCCGTACGGCCCGATGCTCATCAACCAGATCCAGTCAGTGTCCGAGCAGGCAGCCGAGATGCCGGTGAAGGTCACCGTGTTGCCCGACCACTGGGAGCCACCACCCTGGCTGCGATAGCGCCGAAGCCGCGGGCACGAAGTCACTTCGCGGTCAAGTTCGCCGCGGCCACGATGCGCATTGCGGCGCTCCTCTTCTTGCTCGGAGGCGCGGCCGGGGTTTACGCAGCCAGCCAGTATCAGGTGCCCGCGGGCGCGATCGAGCTCTTCCCGGGCGCCGCGTTGGCCGTCGGCATCCTCGGTCTGGTCTTCGCCCTGATCTACGCGCTGGTGCTCTGGGGATTCGCGGACGGTCTCGTTCTGCTCGCCGACCTCGACGACGCGCAGCGCGCGACACAGCGGCAGCTGGCAGATCTCACGCTCGCGCAACGGACCGCCCGCGGGCCATTTCATAGCGAGGTCGTCGCAGGCTCAAAGCCGCCCGAGGGCAGCTAGGAGCTGAAGACCGCGGCTTAGGATGCGCTTCTATGGCGGTCCGCGATTCCGCACCCCCAGGCACACTCGGCAGAGAGTTAGATCAGGTCATCGCAGACGCGAGCAGTCGCTTCAACGTGCCTGGGATCGCCGTCGCGCTCATCTCCGGCGAGGACCATCTGACAGCGGCGGTCGGCGTGACGAGTGTCGAAAACCCCCTGCCGGTCGACGCCGACACGCTCTTCAGGATCGCTTCGATCACCAAACCGATCACGGGAACTGCGCTTATGAAGCTGGTCGAACTCGGTCGCCTCGACTTCGACGCACCGATTCGCTCCTATCTTCCCGACCTCCGCCTCGCTGACGAGGATGTTGCCGCTCACGTGACGATGCGGCACATCGTTACCCACCGCGTAGGGCTATCGAGCCGCATGAAGAACTTCGGTGGTGGCGACGACGCCCTAGCAAAGTGGACCGCTCACTTGAGCGATCTTCCCCAGCGCGCGAGACTCGGAGAGCTGTTCTGCTACTCGTGGGACTTCCAACTGACAGGACGCGTCATAGAGGTCCTGACCGGAAAGACCTACGAGGACGCGATTCGTGAGCTCGTCCTGGTCCCTCTTGGGATGACTCGATCGTGCTTCTTCGCGAGGGACGCCATCACATATCGCGTCGCCGCCGGGCATGACGTAAAGGATGGAAGGCCGCAGGTCGCACGACCTTGGATGGAGGTGCGCAACGGGCATCCCTCTGGCGGGATGCTCTCGACCGCCAGCGATCTGATGCGGTTCATGCGTCTGCACCTCGGGCAGCTTTCCGCGGGAGGTGAGCGGCTGCTGTCGGAAGAGTCCATCGCGTTCATGGCCTCCGCGCTGACCTCCGAAGGGGCACACGGTGTGACATGGTGGCGGTTTACGGTGAACGGACTCCTCGTGATCGAACACGCCGGCGGGTATCCGGGTTTCCTGGCTGAGCTTGTGCTCGTGCCGGCCCGGCAATTCGGTATCGCGGTCCTTACGAACATCACACGCACGGGCTACCAGCACCGCGTACCCGAGATCGGGGTCGTCAGCGGCGACATCGTGGCGTGGGCGCTCTCGAGGTGTCTCGACCTTCACGTACCGGCCGACAGGCCGCTCACGCTCGCGGCGAGCGAGCTGTCCGCGTATGCGGGGAGGTATGCGGGGGAGTTCGGCGAGATCGATATCACCGTAGGCCAGGGGTGCTTGGTAGTGACGCGGCATGCCGGCCCTGATGCAGCGCCACCACGTCCATACAGCGTGGCGTTCTACGAACCCGACAAGGTGTTCCATCTGGACGGAACGGATAAGGACACCCGCGGGGGATTTGTACGAGATTCGCGAGGCGATGTGGCGTGGTTCAGGCCTTCCATCCCGGAGATCTATCACCGCCAGAGGGTCTAGCGACGCGCACCGGGTCGGCTTTTCTCCACCGTTCGTGCGAGCACGAAGAGCAGGTCCGATAGCCGGTTGAGCCAGGGCAGCAGCACACCGCCGGAGACCGTGCCCGCATCGACGCAGGCGACCACGCTTCGTTCGGCCCGACGCGCGACCGTGCGCGCCTGATCGAGCGCAGCCGAAATTGGACTCTCGCCCGGTATGACGAAACGGCCCTCGATCGGCGTGCGCGCCTTCAGCCATTCCAGAGCGCTGTCGACTTTCGCGAGGGCGGCGTCGTCGAGTCGCGTCTTGAGGCGCGCGAGGTCCTCCCGCGGTGTCGCCACCTCGGACATCGCGATGTACAGGCCCCGCTGCAGTTCCAACAGCTGCCGGCCCATCGTCGACCTCGGTGCCATCGCGCGCGCGACGCCGATCGCGCTCTGCGCTTCGTCGAGGTCGCCGAGAGCGACGATACGAGGATCTGTCTTGCGCACGCGACCCTTGCCGAAGAGCGACGTCTCGCCGCCGTCCCCAGTACGGGTCGTCACGCGCGCCGAGCGGGTGGTGGCGTGCGGTGATGAGCGCTTTCGGGCTGGCACGCGCGAGAGCATACGAGCGACACGCGCTATGCTCGCTTCTGTCCGGACTGCTTCCACCCGGACGGGAGGGACCGAGAATGCCGACTGGTCGAGGCGAGGCCAAAGACAAGAACGCGAAGAAGAAGTCAAAAGAGCAGCTCGAAAGAGAGCTCAAGAAGAAGACGGTGGCCGCGCCGGTCCAGCCGATGACAATCGAGCTCGTGCCCCGCAAACGCAAGGAGAAGGACTGGTAATAGGGGTCTTTCGCGCGCATCCATACGGCGCCGGTGTGCAGCAAGCCGGCGCCGTTTTTCGTTTCGGAAGCTAAGGTGTGAGGACGGAATAGATGGCAGTGACAGAGAAGACAAGGGCGATCGACCAGGCGATCCTGCAGATCGAGAAGCAGTTTGGTAAGGGCTCGATCATGAAGCTCGGCGCGAATCCCGAGGACAAGGTCGACGCCATCCCGAGCGGATCGCTGGCGCTCGACCTCGCGCTCGGCATCGGCGGCTACCCGCGCGGTCGCGTGGTGGAGATCTACGGCCCCGAGGCCTCCGGCAAGACCACTCTGACGCTGCACGCGGTCGCCGCGGTGCAACGCGCCGGCGGCACGGCTGCGTTCATCGACGCCGAGCACGCGCTCGACTCTCAGTGGGCGCGCACCTGCGGCGTGAACATCGACGAGCTGCTCATCTCGCAGCCCGATAACGGCGAGCAGGCCCTTGAGATCACCGACACGCTCGTGCGGTCCGGCGCGGTCGACCTCGTCGTGATCGACTCCGTCGCCGCGCTCGTGCCGCGTGCGGAGATCGAGGGCGAGATGGGGGACGCGCACATGGGCCTGCAGGCACGGCTCATGAGCCAGGCGCTGCGTAAGCTCACCGGTTCGATCTCGAAGACGAAGACGACGGTCATGTTCATCAACCAGCTGCGCGAGAAGGTCGGCGTCGTGTTCGGGAACCCCGAGACGACGTCGGGCGGCAAGGCGCTCAAGTTCTACGCGTCGATCCGCCTGGACATCCGGCCGATCGAGCCGATCAAGAACGGCACCGAGATCATCGGCCGCCGTGTTCGGGTGAAGGTCGTGAAGAACAAGGTGTCGCCGCCGTTCCGCATCGCCGAGCTCGAGATCCTCGCCGCCGAGGGCATCTCGCGCGAGGGCGGGCTGCTCGACATGGGCGTGACCACGGGTGTGCTCGACAAGTCCGGCGCCTGGATCAACTACGGCAAGCAGCGCATCGGTCAGGGTCGCGAGGCGGCGAAGCAGTACCTGCGCGAGAACACGGCCGTGGCGAACGAGATCGAGGCGAAGGTGCGCGAGCGGTCCGGCGCGGCGGCGGTTGCCGCAAGCCCGGATGGCGAAGAGGGTTAGGCCGGCCGCCACACCGGTCGGCGACGCCTACGACACCGCCGTCCGTTACCTCGCCGGGCGTCCGCACACCGTCGCGGAGATCCACCGGCATCTGCGTTCGAAGAAGTTCGACGTCGAGACGATCGATCACGCGGTCGACCGCCTTCGCGCGCAGCGCTACGTCGACGACGAGGCGTTCGCGCGGTGGTGGGTCGAGCAGCGGGAGCGCTTCAAGCCGCGTGGCGATCGTGCGCTGCGGACGGAGCTCGCGCAGAAGGGCGTCGGGCGCGACGTCGTCGACATCGTGCTCGGCGAGCGCGCGCCGGACGCGGATGTCGAGCAGGCGCGCCGCGCGTTGTCGCGTCCGCTGACCCGTTGGGCGAACATGCCGGACGCGGAGCGCAAACGGAAGATCCACGCGTACCTCGCGGCACGCGGCTTCGACTACGACACGATCGACGAAGTGACGCGCCGCGAGGTCACGGACGAGTAGCTACGCCGAGGTGCTGAGGCGCGCCGCAAGGCGGCGCACCGCCTCGCGAGCCTCGGGCCAGTGCAGGAGCGCCACAGCCTCCTCGACCGTGGTCCATCGGGCTTCGTCGTGCTCCTCGTTCAGCGTCGGTTCCCATCCCGCCGGCGCCTCCGCGGCGAAGCTATGGACGGTCACCGCGTGCAGGTCCGCGGGATAGTCGTAACGCTGACGCAGCTCCGGCGTGATCGGGTAGGTCACCGGTGAGCCGAGGTCGAGCAGATCCGCGCCGGTGAGGCCCGATTCCTCGCGCAGCTCCCGGCGCGCGGAGTCCGCGATGTCCTCGCCGTATTCGACGACGCCGGCGACGACATGCCAGTAGCGATCGTCAGTCCGGTGCATCAGGAGGACTTTGTCGTCCCGATACACGAAGACGCCGGCCTCCCAGGGGGTCCTCATGCCAGCTCGTCGATGCGCCGCGCCAGCTCGACGTCCGCGTCGGAGATGCCGCCCGTCAGATGCGTCGTGAGCACGACGCGCACCTTCCGGTAACTCTCGATGTGGATGTCGGGGTGATGGTTCGCCTCGTTCGCGGCCTCCGCGATGCGGTTCACGAACGCGACCGCGCTCTTGAATCCCTTCAGGGTGAACGTGCGTGTGATCGTGTTCGCTTCGCGCTGCCACGCGCCCGACGCGAGCAACTGGGCGAGCGCGGCCTCGTCGAGCCGCGTCTCACTCTCAGGCGGAGGCACGGAGCAACCGGCTGAAGCCGACGCCGAACACGATCCCGCCGCAGAAATACATGAGCGAACCGACCAGGAGCGGTAGTGCGAAGACGCCTGCGCCAAGCAGGGCGCCCGATGCGAGCGGCCCGAGGGCGTTCGTGAAACCCCACACCGCGAAGCCCGAGCCCACCGCCGTCGCGCGCTCCTCGGGAACGGTCGTGGCCATGAGCAGCGACTGCTGGAACGGCCACGACAGATTGGTGAAGAAGCCCCGGACCACGAACAGCCACGCGGCGACGACGAAAACGGGCGCGAGCACGATGAGCGCGAGGCACGTGCCGCTCGCGGACAGCGCGAGCAGCATCGTGTGCGGTCCGCCGAGCTTTCGCTCGAGGAATGGCACGACGACCACAGTACCGAGCGAGACGATCTGCGTCGCCGCGTACCACGGTCCGAGGTCTGCCTCGTTGACGCCGAAGCGCAGGCCGAACCAGAGGGGCAGCAGCTGGACCGCGATGCCGAGGCCGAATCCAAGGAACCCGATGCCGAGCGCGTACGTCGCGATCGCCGGGCGCGATCTGCGCGGCAGCCAGCCCGACGCCACCCGCGCGGCGCGCACGCTGGTGTCTTCACGCAGCGGGATGAGCAGCGCGGAGGCGGCGACGGTGAGCGCGGCCATCGCGAAGTAGGGGAGCCGGTAGCTCTCGAGTTCGCCAACGCCATAGCTCGTTCGGAGCAGCGTTGGCACGGCCGCGGCGACGGATCCGCCCGCAAGGGCGAGGCTCCAGAGCGCCTGACTCGCCGCGAACACGCGCGTGCGCTGCGCCTCGCCCGCCTTCTC
>DATDEH010000014.1 GCA_036523395.1 Candidatus Limnocylindria bacterium
ATCGAGCATCACCCCGCGATTGTCACGCAACAAGTCGGTCCACGTTCGGGCTCGATCCATTTGGATGTTCGAACCCTCCGGGCTACTCGTGTCACGAGACGGTGCCGTCGATCGCGCCCATACTCAAACGCATGGTCGACCGTAAGCCCGGAGCTTTGGTCCCGGCGACCGCGTCCCGACTCGCCGATCTCGTCGAGTACGCCGAGGGCTCGATCGTGAGCCGAGCGATCGCTCAGCAGCCCTTCGCGTCGCTCACGCTCTTCGCCTTCGATGCTGGGCAGGCGCTCAGCGAGCACACCACAGCGTTCGACGCGTACCTCCAGGTCCTCGACGGTGAGGCGGACCTCGTTGTCGGCGGAAAGGCGCTCGTTGTGCGCGCTGGGCAGGTCGCGCTGATGCCCGGTGGCGTGCCGCACGAGGTGAACGCCCGCGTGCGGTTCAAGATGCTGCTCACGATGGTGAGGGCCGATCCCCGCGAGCGAGGTTCATGACCGGAGCGTCACGGACTCTCTTGGGCTAGCCGCCCGCGATGGCACCGATCACGAGGAAGGGTTCCTTTCCGGTGACCACGTCCTCCGGCAACGGCGCATCCGGCGACTCGTGCGACAGATCCTGCTGGCACGCGAAGAACCGTATGAACGCGCGGCGTTCCCGAGTCGTGTGATCGCGGATGGTGCCCCGCAGCATCGGATAGGCCGTCTCCAGTGCGTCGAGGACGGCGCGCTGTGTCACGGTGCCCTTCACGTCGAGCGCTAGCTCGTTGCTGACGCGCGCGAGCGTCCGCAGATGATGCGGAAGCACGACGCGGATCATCGCAGCGTCTGCACCTCCACCGAGAGCACCGGCGGCAGATCGCGAACGATCGGTGCCCAGCTGTCTCCGGCGTCCGCGGACGCGTACACCTGGCCGCCGGTCGTGCCGAAGTACACGCCGCATTTGTCGAGCGAGTCGACCGCCATCGCGTCGCGCAGCACGTTCACGTAGCAGTCGCTCTGCGGCAGACCCTTCGTCAGCGCCTCCCACTCGTTCCCGCCGCTGCGGCTCCGGTACACCCGCAGCTTCCCATCGGGCACGAAGTGCTCGGAGTCGCTCTTGATCGGGACGACGTAGATCGTTTCCGGCTCGTTGGCGTTCACGTCGATCACGAAGCCGAAGTCGCTCGGCAGGTTCCCGCTCACTTCTCTCCATGTGTCGCCCGCATCGTCACTTCGCAAGACATCCCAGTGCTTCTGCATGAACAACACGTTCGGTCGCGAGGGGTGCATGGCGATGCGGTGAACGCAGTGGCCGATCTCAGCGTCCGGGTCAGGTATGTACTGCGACCTCAGTCCGCGGTTGATCGGCTTCCACGTCGTGCCAGCGTCGTCCGTCCGGAATGCGCCGGCCGACGAGATCGCGACGAACAGTCGCTTGGGATCCTTCGGGTCCTCGATGATCGTGTGCAGGCAGAGGCCGCCCGCTCCAGGCTGCCACTGCGGGCCGGTGCCGTGGCCGCGTAGCCCCGAGAGCTCCTTCCAGTTCTGGCCGCCGTCGGTGGTGCGGAAGAGCGCGGCGTCCTCGACACCGGCGTAGACCGTGTCCGGGTCCGTCAGTGACGGCTCGAGATGCCAGACGCGCTTGAACTCCCACGGCCGCTGAGATCCGTCGTACCACTGGTGCGTCGTGAGCGGCTTGCCCGTCTCGGGTGATGCGTCGTACGCGAACTTGTTGCTCTCGCCTTTCGGCATCCCGTCCGGTGTCTTGGTCGGTTCGCCGGGTGGTGTCCCGGGCTGATGCCACGTCTTACCGCCGTCGTCCGATCTCTGGATGATCTGGCCGAACCAACCGCTTGTCTGTGAAGCGAAGAGCCGTTCGGGATCAGCCGGGGAGCCCTTCACGTGGTAGATCTCCCAGCCCGCGAAGTGCGGACCGCTGACGCTCCATTTCTTGCGCTGCCCGTCCGCCTCGAGGACGAACGCGCCCTTGCGTGTGCCGACGAGTACTCGCACTTTGCTCATTCCCTGGTCCTCCCCGCTGTCGTTCCCCCCATGATGCCTAAGGTCTTGCGATGCCGTAGCGTCTCACCGTGAGCCGAGACATCGAGGACATGAACAGGCGCCTGCTGCGCGCCCGCGACGCCATGGACCGCGCCTACGCCGAGCCGCTCGACGTCCGCTCCGTGGCCGCCGTAGCCAATCTCTCCGAGGCGCATTTCAGCCGCAGCTTCCGCGCCACCTTCGGGGAGACGCCGCACCGTTACCTTCAGCGGCGGCGGGTCGAGCGCTCGATGTTCCTACTGCGCGAGACCGACCGCAGCGTCACCGACATCTGCTTCGACGTCGGCTTCATGAGCCTCGGAACCTTCAGCCGCACGTTCCGGGAGATCGTCGGTGAAACGCCGTCGGACTACCGCGCGGCGAATGGACCGGTCATGGCGCCAAACTGCATCTGGATGGCGGCCACCCGGCCACGCGCCGCATCGAGCGTCGCGACGCGATCGAGCAGTTTTGGAGAAGCGGACGCGCCAGCGGCTCCCTAGCCTCGTCACGTAGAGATTCGCCAAAGGAGAACGGAAGGATGATCACCAAGCTGAACGTCGCATCGATCTTTGTCCTCGACAAGGACGAGGCCCTCGACTTCTATGTCAACAAGCTCGGGCTAGAGAAGGGCCAGGACGTCAAGCAAGGCTCGTACCGCTGGCTGACGGTGCGCGTCCCCGGCAACGGTACGGAGATTTCCCTGGAGCAGCCCGGTTCGCCACTGCACGATGACGCCACCGCCGCGCAGCTCCGCGAGCTGATCGCCAAGGGTGCGATGAGCTCCCTCGTCTTCAACACCGACGACGTCAGGGGTCTGTACGAGACCCTCCAGGCGCGCGGCGTCACTGATTTCACCCAGGAGCCCATCGAGCACTTCTACGGCACGGACATGGGCTTCCGCGATCCCTTCGGCAACGCGATCCGGATCCTCCAGCAGGGCAAAGTCGCCCAGAAGGTGACGGCCTGATATGCCTGAAAAGAAGAGCGCAAAGAACGCCACGCGTAAGACGGCGCCGATAGTGGGACTCAGCGCCGCAGAAAAAGCCGCGCTGAAGGAGACCATCGCGGATCAGAAGGCCGCCGCCGCCGGCCTCGAGGGTGAGAAGGCGTTGCTGGCGAAGATCGCCTCGATGGTCGAACCGGACCGCGGCATGGCCAAGCGGATCCACGCGATCGTCAAGGCCAACGCGCCAACGCTTCAGCCGACGACCTGGTACGGGATGCCCGCGTACTCCAAGAATGGCAAGGCCGTTCTCTTCTTCCAGGACAAGGCGAAGTTCAAGGCGAGGTACGCCACGTTCGGCTTCAACGACAACGCCAGCTTGGACGACGGCAACATGTGGCCGACCTCATACGCGCTGACGAAGCTGACTCCCGCCGATGAGGCAAAGATCACCGCGCTTGTGAAGAAAGCGGCGCGCTGACAGTCTCCCGGCTCGTGCTCACGCGGGCGCAAATCCTCGCGTTCCGCCGGCACACTGGGGCGCTCGACGAACGGCTCCCTCGCGGGCGGCGCTCGCTCCGGCGTGCGGCGTGGGCGGGCCTCCAAGACAGCATGCCTCGCGCCGCGCTCCTCTCCATCCATGCACGCGTCGAGCGAACCAAGCCGTCGACGTGGGAGGACTCGTCACTCGTCCAGATCTGGGGACCGCGTTACCACGCGTACGTCATCCCGACGCGGGATCTCGCCGTCTTCTCGCTCGGGAGGCTGCCCGATGAGGGCGGCGCCCTGCGTGTCGCAGAGGACCTGGCCGCTCGCCTGCACCGCCACCTTCGCGGTACGAGGATCGCGTATGGCGATGCGGGCACAGCGCTCGGCGGGCACCCCAATCGGCTCACGTACGCCGCACCGACCGGCACGGTCCTGATCCGCTGGGACGGCGCACGACGACCGATCGTCTGGACGGTACCGCGGCCCAAGGTCGATCCGCGCGATGCTCGCCTCGAGCTCGCGCGTCGCTACCTGCACATCTTCGGTCCCACCACACGAACACCGATCAGTGACTCCTGGATCCTCACGAGCGACGAACCGACGCTCCGCGCCGCCGCTCGGCCCCCAGCTTCAGCGCGGCTCCTCCCGAGCGGCGACACCTACTACCTTCTTCAAGGACGCGACCGCCAGCTCCTGGTCCCGCGCACCTCTTCTCGCCGCGCGCTCTGGACGCCTCGCGTCTGGCCCGGTGCCGTCCTCGTCGAAGGCGAGATCGCCGGGACATGGCGACGTTCAGTCGGGACGGTGACCATCCAGACCTGGCGCTGCCGCTATGCCTTGACCACGTAGGTGCCGGCGATCTTGTCGTGCCAGCCCTGCTTCTGCGCGTCGAACGCCGCCCAGATGACGCCGAGGAGGAACACCACGCACGAGATGAAGAAGCCGACGTAGCGAAGGAACGCGCCGGCGTAATCGAGGTACGAGCCGTCTGTCTTCACCACGCGGATGTTGAGCGCGCGGCTTCCGAGCGTCTGTCCTTTGCCGGCCGCCGACCAGAAGTACGTGAAGTACGCGGCTTGGAACAGCGTGGAGAGTCCCTGGTACTGAGTGTCGCCGCATCACCGCCGAGGGCGGTCGAGACAGCGCCTGCGATGATCCCGATCCCGATGGCGTCGATGATGATCGCGAGCGCCCGCGTTCCCCAACCGGCTTTCTCCGCGGTCGCTACGGCGGGCATGGTCGTTGCTGACATGGAGACCCCCCTTCCTTCGGCGCGCAGTCTAGTTCGGGCAATATGCGTCCCTCGTGTACGACACACCGCTCACGATCGACCAGGTCCTCACGCGGCTTGCGGAGCAGCCGAAGGAGATCGCCGTGATCACGGCGGATCTCCCGCGAGCCCGTGTGCAGCGTGCCCCGCACCGCGACGAGTGGTCCGTCAATGATGTGCTCGCCCATCTCCGTTCGTGCGGCGACATGTGGGGCAAATACATGGCGACGATCCTCGCCGAAGATCGGCCGACGATCCGAGCGACCAGTCCCAGGACGTGGATCAAGAAGACCAACTATCCCGAGCTGGAATTCGCGATCTCCTTCCGCGCCTTTGCGAAGCAGCGTGCCGAGCTACTGAGGCTCCTGCGTCCTTTGCCAAAGGCAGCCTGGTATCGCACCGCGATGGTGACCGGCGCCGGAAGGCCACGCGAACGAACGGTGTTCGAGTACGCGCAGTGGCTCGCTGACCACGAGCGAACTCATGTGAAACAGATCGCGCGCATCGCGAGTGGATCACGAGGGAGGGCCGCATGATCGACGGCATCAGCCCCAAGCAGTTCCACGAGTCCGAGGCCGGGCGTCGATGACCTCCACCCGGACGTTGATGTGCGGCATGCGCGACGAGTTCGCGCCCTCGTGGTGGACGCTGGCCGACGCGGCGGGCAACGAGGTCGACATCGCCACCACGACGGGTCGTGATTAGCCGCGCTCGTACCAGTCCAACACCCGCATCGCGCGTAGCGTGTTCCAGCGGCTGGGCTTGCCCACGCCTTCGTCCATGTCGAAGTACACCGAACCCGGACGACCGGGATGCGGATTCTCCAAAGGCCAGCGTCCGTCTGCGGATCGCTTGCCCTTGACCAGGTCGATCGCCTCCGCCCAGCGCTCGTCCGGCTCGACCTCCGCGCTCCGCAGGTAGTCGAGCCCCCGCAGCACGTCGTAGTACCAACGCGGCGGGAATGAGAAGAGCAGCCACTCCCTGTTCACCACCGCACCGGTCGATAGTCGGCGGAACATGTGACGGTCGAGGAGGAACGCCTCTCCCTTGCGGCGTGCAGCTGTCAGCCCGGGCCAGGCTCCGACGGATCGCTCGTGTTGCAGCAGGCCCTCAAGCACGTCGATCGTGCTGTGGAACGACGACCGCGTGGAGCCCCGCTCCGCTTCGCAGTTCCATCCGCCGTCACTCAGCTGTTCGCTGAGGAGCCGATCGACGACGGCGCGCACGTCCTGGCCGAAGTACGAGCCGATCGCCACGGCCTTCCCGTTGATGCACGGCTCGACCTCTCCCGAGAAGTACGCCTGGCCGGCGTGCTCCCACTTGGCGTTGTCGCGGACCAGGGCCACCGCGCGGCGTGCCTGCGCGCTCATCGGGTCGAGCCCCATGTATCGCAGCAGCAACAACGTGTGCGTGGTCGAGGTCCACTCGG
The DNA here is from genome assembly GCA_036523395.1 of Candidatus Limnocylindria bacterium. Taxonomy (NCBI): domain Bacteria; kingdom Bacillati; phylum Chloroflexota; class Candidatus Limnocylindria; species Candidatus Limnocylindria bacterium. Next base: position 6,150 of record DATDEH010000014.1, read on the forward strand.
GGAAGAGACTGCCGCCGGCCCACAGCCCGTCCGGCCCCTGAAGGGCGAGAAGGCGTGCGCCCCATCCTTCCGTGGCGACCTTCGAGCGCTCCGCGGCGACGACATCGGCGGGCTCTCGAGTGAGATCGCGCATCACCTGCCAACGGATGGAGGGGTCGCCGGCAAGCAGCCAATCCACAACGCTCACGGGCCCACCCCCAATCGGATTCGATCCAAGTCTCGCTGAGCACGGACGACTCCGCACATCACGCGGGGTGCCACCATAGATAAAAGGACCGCCGGCGCTTCGAGGCCGGCGGTCAGGAACGCGGGATGGCTAGGCGAGCGTCGTCTCTGGTCCTTCGACCACCTGCGCAACGCCCTCGAAGATCGCTCCGATCACCACCCCACCGATCACGGCGGGGACGATGAGCAGGCCGTCCCACTGTGGCCCGAGGTCTGTGAGGCCCGTGAACCACCGCGTCCACGTGATCTCGCTCGCGAGCCATCCGCCGATGGCCGCGCCGATCCCTGTGATCAGCCACTCGTACGGCGTCTTGGGCTGCAGGAACATCTGCGCCAGGAAGCCGAGGACGAGTGCCGCGACGATGACGACCGCGAATGCGCCGATTCCCATGTCGAGCTGCATTTCTTATCTCCTTTCGCGCTTCAGCATGATTCCCACCGCATCTGGCAGATATCCGGTCGGCCCGTTTTCACTGTCGGGTAGATGCGGAGTCTCTGCGGCTGGACGGGCATCGCTATCGGGTGCCTTCCCACAGCGCCCTCTCCGAAGCCCGCGGATCGCTCACGACCTCGGAGATCGTGTTGAAACGCATCGTCGCCCTGCGGTCGAGCTCGTACTCGGGCCACCCCGGATCTCCTCGACCGATGAACGAGACCCACGCGGAATGCATGGTGGCCGCGAGCTGCCGCGGCGGGTCGTCACCGAGGAGATCTCCGAGCATCTGGCTTGGGCCTTTGTCGAGCGTGTCGAAGACGAATGGGATCTCGAGCCCATGGCAGGCACCGAAGAGTCCGCTCGCGGCTGGTGACGGCCATGCGAATTCGTACATGTACGTGCGCGATGCAGTGCTCACGTGAGCATCGGCGAGACGGATCGCCGGAATTCGGCACCACCAGTCGGTCTGGATGGCCGCGAGAAGGTCGCCGGGTGTGGCCTTCGGGTTCGCGGCGCGATAGACGGCCAGCGCGCGTTCGATGGGTAGTCCATAAGCCGCGAAGCTTTGTGGCCCGTACTCGATGACGGGACCGCTGAGCATCTGGTCGGTGATCTGGCCGATGGCTCCGGTGAACGCCAGGAACATGCGCCAGTCGTCGACGTTCGTGCCGACGATCAGGTCCACATCGGCGGCGGAGCCAGTCCGAATGCGCTCCAACGGTGCCGACGGGATCACGTCTCCATCGATGACGGGCTGCGTCAGCATCGCGCCGGCCATGCTGACGCACCACTGGCCCGGGTCGGGATGCGCCGCCACGTCCGCGTCCAGCGCCGCGTGCGCGGCGATGATCCGATCGAACGGGACCGCGGCCATCGCCTCATGAGTGGGTTCGACCCCGAGCTTCTCGGCGAAGTACTCGCCGATCCGCCGCGCCGCGTCGGCTGAGATGACGTGATGCGCGGCGCCGCTCTGAAGGATGGCGCGCCGGAACAGGCCCTTCGCACGTGGCACCGCGAGCAGCATCCCGATGCTCATCGCGCCCGCGGACTCGCCGCAGATGGTGACGTTGTCCGGATCGCCACCGAAGGCAGTGATGTTCTCGCGTACCCAGCGCATCGCCGCGATCTGGTCGAGAAGACCGCGGTTGGGCGTCCCGTCCTTCAGGTAGAGGAAGCCCTCGGGACCGGAACGGTAGTTGATGGCCACGCACACGACGCCATCGCGCGCGAAGCGACTGCCGTCGTACCACGCGTTGGACCCAGCCCGGAACGAGCCGCCGGTGATCCAGATCATCACCGGAAGGCGCACCGCTCCCAAGTCGGGCGTCCAGATATTGAGGTTCAGGCAGTCCTCGCCCACTGGCGCACGATCCCACGGAGCGGGCGCATTCTCGGTCCCCGGGAACGGAGGCTGCGGCGGCTTACGTCCGTCGACGAAGGCGTCGCGAACGCCGGTCCACGGCTCGGCCGGCTGCGGCGCGCGGAGACGATTCGCGCCGAAGGGCGGAGCGGCGTATGGGATTCCTTTGAACGTGCGGACACCGTCGGCGAGCATGCCGCGCACCTTCCCTTGCCGGATGCTGACGAGCGGACTGGTCGCGTATGTGACTGCCATCGGTCGCTCCTATCCGGGGTAGAACCCCTATGTCGTCGTAGCGCGAAAGAGCGGATACCACGCGAGGTAGGTCTTCGCGATCTCGCGCGCGAGCCGAAGCGGCGAGAGACCGTTCGGCATCCGCAGGTGCTGCAGGCCCATTTCGGTGTAGGTCGCTCCGGGGCGTCCTGAGAGGACCGACCACAGGCGGCGCGATTCGCCAACGGGGATGACGTGGTCGTACCGGTCGTGCAGAAGCATGATCCGCGGCGCCTTGATGTCGTTCACGTAGCTCATCGGTGACATCGTCATGAGCCGTTCCTTCGCGGCACGCGGCAGCTCACGAAGCGCGCTCTCCACATCGTCAGCCCCGGCGGACAGGAGCCGCAGGGAGGCGCGGCCATCCATAGAGAGCTCGCTCGCGTCGACGTGACCTATCGGCGACCGGATGATGACGGTCTTGGACGCGTTCCAGGTGATGCGTTTCTCGAACGCTTCTCTCAAGCGCGTTGCGTCGGCCGGTGGCAGCCAATCGGTGACGGAACGCACGTACGTCTGCCACGTGAGCGGATCGACGTCCCACGGTTCCCGAACATCGCCAAGCGTGCGTGTGCCGCTCGCGATGTCCACCGCGAGCGTCCACATCGAGGAGTACGGCGCGTAAGCAAAGACGAACGTCACGCGGTCACGAATGCGCGGACTCGCGGCGGCCATGAGCGCGAACGACGCGCCGACACACACGCCCAGCACGCCACTCCTGGTCGCGTCGACATACGGCTGCTGGATCAGCGTTCCGTAGGCGGACGCAAGCTCCCCGATGTCTCCGGCATCGAGGCGGAGGTCGCGCATCGTCGTCGAGCGGTGGAGAAGCGCCGCGAAGCCGGAACGCGCAAGTCCGTCGCCGAGGCGCGTGACCAGCGGATGTTCGACGCCGGCCGGGACGACGCCCAGGACGACGAGGACGCCGGGATGCGGACCATCGGACGGCGGGCGGTACAGATCAGCCTCACCCCGGCCGCCATGGGTCGTGAGCCAGCGCGTCTCGATCGCCGGCCGTCTCGTCATTCGATCGACCGGCCCGGAAGGTATGGGCAGCATCTTGAGCATGAACACCGTGGCCCTGGCGATCGCGCGGGCAGTCACCCGCGCACCTCGGGACTCGCTCCGGGTCGCGATCACCCAGCGGCCGCTGGCAGCGGAGCCGCGGTCAGCTTTTCCGCGACCGCCATCGATCACTCATCGATCTCAGTGAAGCTTGCCGCGGTCGAGCGCCCCGAAGAAGACGTGGTGATCGCGCGCGCGCAAGCCCTCCTTGAGATCCGCGACTTCCTTCCGCACCGCGCCGGCGCGGAGGTCGCGTCCATGGGCATCGGTCGTCTCCGCGCTGATCGGGCCACTGCTGAACAGCCACAGCGGATGTGTTGAGAGGATCGGACGGTTGTGCTCGACGAATCGGACCGCGTCCTTTAGCCACGAACCGATGTAGACAGCGCTACCGACGACGAATGCGTCGTACGTGCCGGCGTCGCGCACCTCATCCACGCGGCGTGCGTCGACCGAGAGCCGCTGCTGTCCGAGTTTCGCCGCGATCCGCTTTGCGATGCCTTCAGTCGCGCCGTATTTCGTTGCGTATGCGACCAGCACCTTCATGCGAGGACCTCCAACCTGGCGCTCATGGCCGCTCTCGGCCGGCGCATGCGTCTCCGGTCGGCGTCGTCCGCGTGTTTCAGGCCGGGACAGGCTGCGGTCGCTGTGTCTCGGCCGCGTCGGCGTCGGCCTTCGTCGCGTGGATCGTTTCGGCAGCGTGCTGCGGCGGGGCGTACACCGTGAACAGCTTCATCGGTCGCTCGCCCGTGTTGACGACGTTGTGCAGGGCGCCGGCCGGAACGCAGAGGATCGCGCCCTTCTCGAAGGGCTCGCGAGCTCCGTTGATCACGGCAACGCCTTCGCCTTTCACGGCGTACAGGAGCTGATCGCCGTCGTGGCTCTCGGCACCGATCTCCTCGCCTGGGAGAAGAGACATGAGGACCACCTGGCTCTTGGCTGCGGTGAAGACGACCTTGCGGAAGGAGTCATTCTCCTTCGCGGCGTCTTTCAGCTCGATGATGCGTGGCTCAAGCATGGCAAGACCTCCTTGTCTCGACCGAGCATGCCGGGACGGCCCGCGACCGCACAGAGTCCGACGGACTTGCTGCGAAGGGTCAGATGACCTTTGCTATGTGCGATGGATGACGACAGACGGCGCTGGACCGGCCGTCGCCCAGGCTGTGGGTGTCTGTCCGGATGTGGGAGCTTTCTCTTCGTCCTCGTGCTCGGCGGTGCGCTGAGCCTCTTCAACGCCGTGTTCGGGATCGGCGTGTCGGTCGGGATCCCATTCACTCAGAGCAACGTCACGGCGGCGGGCTCGATCGGTACGAAGGACAAGGTCGTGAGCGGCCTGCCGAGCTACACGCAGGGCAGGCTCGCGGGCAATCAGAACTTCATCAATCAATCGGGGACGCTCACCGTCGGACCGGCGGAGGGAGTCGGGATCTTCGTGATCGGCAAACAGGAAGGGGCGCCCGCCGTCGACCTCTATCTGGTGCTTCGCTAAGGAGCACGCGGCGCACGCCACCTAACATCCGAGCCATGGCGCCGCCCAGGACCCGCGCAGAGCGTCAGCGCATCCGTCGCGGCGGCGCGCGAGCCGATCCAGCGCGTCCCTCGGGACTTCAGCTGGCGATCGCAGGGTTCGTCGCGGTCGCGGGCGTCCTCGCCTTCATCGCGTTCAGCGGCGGCGCGTCGCCGCCCTCGTCGTCCACGCCCGCCCCCGGTGTGCGGCAGGCGAGCCACGTCCGCGGCTCGGACACCGCGCCCATCACGATCGAGGAGTGGGCGGATTTCCAGTGCCCGGCCTGCGGCATGTTCGCGCGCACGACCGAGCCTCAGCTCGTCACGACGTATGTATCGCGAGGACAGGTGAAGATCGTCTACCGTCACTTCGCGTTCCTTGGCCCGGAGTCGCAGTGGGCGGCGGAAGCCTCGGAGTGCGCGGACGAGGAAGGGAAGTTCTGGGAATTCCATGACCGTCTCTTCGCGTCTCAGGCCGGCGAGAATCGCGGGACGTTCTCGAAAGACAACCTGAAGCGCATCGGCGAAGCGCTCGGTCTCAGTCCCTCCTTTGCGGCTTGTGTCGACTCTGGCCGCCATGCCCAGCGCGTCCGCGACGAGACACAAGTCGGTCAGGGCAAAGACGTGCGCGCGACGCCGACGATGTTCGTTCAGGAACGGAAGATCGAGGGCGCGGCAACGTTCGATCAACTGAAGACGATCATCGACGCGCTGACCGCCGCTCGTTGAGAAGGACGGCCGCGGTCGTCTCGGGGATCGGCCTCGTCATCTCCGCATATCTGACCTGGGTCCACTACTCGGGCGACCTCGCGCTCTGCATCGGCGTGGGCGGTTGCGAGATCGTCCAAGGCAGTCGCTTTGCCGTCGCCGGTGGCGTGCCGGTCGCACTCATCGGCCTCGGTGGATTCCTGCTCATCTTCGCCATCGCGGTCATCCGACTCCGCAAGGCAGCGCCGGTGTGGGCCGACACCACGATCTTCGCACTCAGCATCGCGGCGACGCTTTACGTCGCGTACCTGACCTACATCGAACTATTCGTGCTCGGCGCGGTGTGTCCGTGGTGTGTCGCCGTCGCGGTGTGCTCGGTCATCGTGCTTGTGGTCGTCAGCCTTGAGCTGCTCCGGCCGTGGCGGAACTGAGCCGTACTGACGAGTCCTGCGACGGAGACGATGGTCATCACAGTGGGATGGATCGTCCCGCGTGGTGCGCGGGGCGCCCTCCACGACAGCCTGGCGGAACATCGGGTAGAGCGAGAGGTAGAACCGCAGTACCTCGCGCACCAGCCGCAGCGGCGACAGCCTCCGCTTCGTCGGGTCGGCGTGCTGGAACATCGCGTACTCGGTGTACGTCGCGCCGGCGCGGCCTGCGAGGGCACCAGCGAGGCGGCGCGACTCGCCGACGGGGATCACCAGATCGTCTCGATCGTGGCCCACGATGATCATCGGAGCCGAGACCTCGTCGATGTGCTGCAGAGGTGACATCGCATCGAGGCGGTCGCGCAGGGAGGGCGGGAGCCGCCGTAACGCAAGCTCGGCGGCCTCCCGACCTGGCGCCGCGAGCA
>DATDEH010000015.1 GCA_036523395.1 Candidatus Limnocylindria bacterium
CCGACCGAGGGCCCCCGCGCGCGAGGGGTCCCCGTCCCGACGAGGGACGGGGTTTCGCGCGAAGAGAGGGTTTCGGTCGGCCCCGCGTCGGGGGAGCCTTCGAGCGAAGCCCCGCCTCTTCGCCTGGCTCTCGGTTATGCATTGGCCTTCACCGCTGCGTCGTGTTTCGGCGTTGGCGGCATCATCGCGAAGGCGGCGTTCAACGCGGGCGTCCCGCCGTCGTTATTGGCCGAGTGGCGCATCTTGTTTGGTTTTCTCGTCTATGCAGCGATCTTCGTGGTGATCCGTCCTTCGGCATTCCGAGTTCGACGAGCCGATGCGCCGCTCTTCGCCTTGTTCGGCGTCGTTGGCCTCGCTGGAGTCCAGTGGTCCTACTACGAGTCGATCCAACGGCTGCCGGTCGGGGTCGCGGTGGTCATCCAGTACACAGCGCCGGTCCTGTTGCTCATCTGGGCGCGGCTGCGCGGACGCACGGTCGGAAGCCGTCTGTGGCTCGCGGCAGCGCTCGCTCTCGTCGGCTGCTTCTTCGCCGCCGGCGCGTACGACGCCACGCTCTTCCAACTGAACACCGCGGGCGTCGCGCTCTCGGTGCTGTCCGCGTTCATCTTCGCTCTGTACTTCTCGCTCGCCGAGCGGATCCTCAAGCGCTATGACACGCCGACGCTCCTGATCTATGGATTCGGGTTCGCGCTTCTTGCCTGGGCGGCGTTCCGACCGCTGTGGACGCTCCCGTGGACCACGACGCCACCAGAGATCTACGGGCTGCTCGCAGGCGTGATCGTCATCGCGACGGTCATTCCATTCGGCCTCACGCTCGCCGCCGTGAAGCTGATCCCCGCGGCCCGCGTCGGCCTGACCGCCACGATCGAGCCGGTCATCGCGGCGATCGCGGCGTTCCTCGTGCTCGGCGAGCAGCTCGCGTTGCCGCAGATCGCCGGTGGCGCGATCGTGATCGCCGCCATTCTCATCGCGCAGAGTCTTCGTCCGACTGTGGATAGCGTCTAGGCCTGGTAAGAGAGACGGTCTCTGGCCGAATGAAAGGGCGTCGACGGTGAAGGACATAAGCACGGGTCGCGCGTGGGTGCCATCCCAGCTCACCATTTCCGGCGCAGTCGTCGCGTCGATTCTTGTAATGCGCCTTCCGGACGGAATCGCCGTGCGCTTCACGGAATGCCAAGGCCGATCGCCTGGAGTGCGGGAGTGGATGCGTCGGTGGTTTGAGGATCGTCGAGCGAAGTACGAGCGCGAGAAGGCGGGCGAGTTGGCGGTGCCGACAGCGGTGGTCACACTGAGTGTGCAGCGCGCGAAGTCTGGAGGTGAGTACGCCATTGTGGAAGCGTTCTCAGCAACCTCCGAAGCCACTTCGATCCCTGATGATTGGCCGGACGTCCCATACGCCGAGTTGGTTGCGCGAGCGGTCGCATTTCTGAGCTGAGCCAGAATCACGCCAGGCGAGAGAATCTCCACTGATGGGCAAGCTGTATCTCGTCGCGACGCCGATCGGTAATCTCGAGGACGTCTCGCAGCGCGCGCTGCGCATCCTGCAGGAAGCGCACATGGTCGCGTGTGAGGACACGCGACACACGCAGATCCTGCTGCGCAAGCACGAGATCCGCGCGAAGCACCTGACTGCGTACACGGAGTTCAACCACAAGCGACAGGTCGCGGTGCTCGTCGGGCAGCTTGATCGCGGCTGGGACATCGCGCTCGTCTCCGACGCCGGCACTCCCGCACTCTCCGACCCGGGAGAGCAGCTCGTGCGCGCGGCGATCGCGGCAGGCCACGAAGTCGTTGCGATACCCGGCCCGGCGGCGGCGATCGCGGCGCTCGTCGCGTCCGGCCTCCCCACACGCGAGTTCACGTTCGTCGGCTTCGTCGAGAAGAAGAGCGGGCCACGTCGTCGCCTCCTCGAGCGCCTCATCGCCGAGGGCCGCACCGTGGTGCTGTACGAGAGCCCGTACCGCGTTGCCGATCTTCTCGCGGACCTCGCGGCGGTCGCGCCGACCGCGTCGGTGGTTGTCGCGCGCGAGCTCACGAAGATCCACGAGGAGCTTGTGCGCGGCACGGCGACGGCGCTCGCGGCGCGGTTCGCGGAGAAGGCCGCCAAGGGTGAGGTGACCATCGTCTTCGCGGCCAATGTGCCCGCGGATCGGCCCACCGGCTAGGCGAGCAGACGTCTGATCTGACCTTCGATCGGCGATACGCTTACGTGATGCGACCCCTTCGGTATTCCATCAACGTCACGCTGGACGGGTGCTGCGATCATCGTGAAGGCTTCGCGGACGAAGACTTACATCGTCACGCGGTGGAAAACCTAGAACAGGCCGATGCTCTCCTCTTTGGCCGGGTGACGTACGAAATGATGGAGGCAGCGTTTCGGTCGCCGGCGCGGACGGGAACGAGGCCCGATTGGATGGAACCCTTCGCCCGGACGATCGACGCGGCAAAGAAGTACGTCGTGTCGAGCACCCTGGACCGGGTCGATTGGAACGCGGAGCTCGTGCGCGGGGATCTGGGGAAGGCCGTTCAACAGCTGAAACGGGAGTCGGGTAAGGGACTGCTCGTGGGAGGCGTGAAGCTCCCGCTGGCGTTGGCGGAGCTGGGCTTGATCGACGAGTACGAGTTCGTGGTGCATCCCAGGCTGGCGGGTCACGGGCCGACGTTGTTCGCGGGGCTATCGGAGCGTATCGACCTGAATCTCGTGAGCCGGCTGGAGTTCAGATCGGGGGCGGTGGCGCTGCGGTATGAGCCCAGAAGGTAGCCATCGGGCGTGTCTTCTAGACTCCGCGCGACAGACGACGTGGGGGAGGACGCAATGAAGCTCGGACTGCACACGATCTTGCTCCGTGCGACTTCGACGATGCTCGTCGCAGCGCTCGCGGTCTCGGCTTGCACGAGCACGACGACGCCACCCGGAGCATCGACCGCTCCGTCTGCGGCGGCGGCCGGGCCGGTGTCCGGCGGGACCGTGACGATCCCGATCGGCGCGGACCCGACGCTGAACCCCTGGAGTCCGAACGCCTTCGTGGAGTCGCTCTTCATCAACCGCGCGATCTTCGAGGGACTCACAAAGCCGGGCAAGGACCTTGCGCCGGCGGCGGACCTCGCCCAAAGCTGGACAGTCGCGCCGGATGGCCTGAGCTGGACGTTCAAGCTCCGCAGCGGCGTGAAGTGGAGCGACGGCAAACCCTTCACGGCCGACGACGTCGCGTTCACATTCAACGACATCGTTCTCAAGCCAGACCTCGGCGCGCAGAACAGGGCCAGCTATGCGGCGGTCAAGAGCGTCACGGTCGTCGATCCGACCACCGTGCGCTTCGATCTGACGCGGAAGTTCGCGGCCCTGGCGTCGTTCCTCGCCTACAACGCGGGCATCCTGCCCAAGCACGTGCTCTCCGCGAACCCGCTCACGACCACGACATTCAACAAGGGGATCCCGGTCAGCACCGGGCCGTTCAAGGTCGAGAAGTACACCTCCGGCCAGAGCGTCTCCCTGGTGCCCAACGAGAACTACTTCGGTCCGAAGCCGTTCCTCGACAAGGTCGTCTTCACCGTCGTGGCGGATCCGAACACACAGGTCGCGCAGGCGCTCTCCGGTGACCTGCAGATCATGATCTTGGACAACAAGGCGGCGGTGGACCGCATGAAGAGCGCGGCTGGCCTTGTCGTCGTGGCGCGTCCGCTCGTGCAGTACTACTGGCTCTCGCTCAACCAGACCGACAGCCGCTTCACCGACGTGCGCGTCCGTCAGGCGTTCGTTCACGCGATCGACCGCCAGGCGATCATCAAGTCGGTCGAGCTCGGGTACGGCTCGATCGCGAACAGTCCGATCACGCCGGCCCTCGCCGCGTACTACGACCCTTCGCTCGCGTCGAAGTACCCGTACGACCCGGCGAAAGCGACCGAGCTGCTCAAGGCGGCCGGGTGGACGCCAGGCGCGAACGGCGTGCTTCAGAAGGATGGCAAGCCGTTCCAGTTCACGATGGATGTTGGACAGCGCGGCGTTCTCGAGCCGGTCAACGCGCTCATCCAGCAGGACCTGAAGAAGGTCGGCGTCGTCGTCGACCTGAACACGATGGAGTGGAACTCCTACATCCAGAAAGACGTGGTGCGTCGTGAATACACGGCCACGGTGAACTGGTGGACCTACCCAAGCGACCCGGACGTCTTCCCCTACTACCACTCCAGCGCGGCGGGCAAGGGCTTCAACATTCCGGGCTACCAGGACCCGAAGCTAGATGACCTGCTCGTGCAGGGCCAGAGTGCCAGCGACCTCGAGTCGCGCAAGGCGGTCTACAAGCAGCTCCAGCAGTACACCTCCGAGGTGCTGCCATACCTGTTCCTCTGGTACCCGCAGGAGATCGACGTGCTGAGCTCGTCGCTCAAGGGCGTGCCGGAGCTCGGCCTGCGTGACGCCATGCACTACATCGGCGAATGGTGGTTGGCCAAGAAGTGACCTTCGCCTGTCGGCTCCGGCTTTCCGGAGCGGCCTGGCCGCTCCGGCAGTAGCCCGCTTCCTTTTCCAGCGCGTCGCGTTGGGGGCGCTCGTGATCGTTTTCGCGAGCGCCCTCACCTTCTTCTTCGTCAACCTCGCGCCCGGCGGTCCGGCCTCGGTCATGCGATTCGACGTCACGGCCGAGCAGCGCGAGGCACTGATAAAGCGCATGGGCCTCGACAAGCCCGTCACGCAGCGATACGTCGAATGGGTCACCGGGGCGGCGCGTGGCGACTTCGGCACGTCGCTCCTGACGGACGAGCCCGTCACCCAGCGCATCGGCGAGAGACTTCCGAACACTCTCATGCTCGCGGGCGCCGCGTTCGTGCTGTCGGTGCTGCTCGGTATCCCGATCGGTCTGATCCAGGCATTGCGCCGCGGGAGCCCGCTCGATCATGTGCTGAGCTTTCTCAGCGCGGTCGGACTCGCTGTGCCGGTGTTCTGGCTGGGCATCGTGCTGATCCTCATCTTCTCCGTGTCGCTCCACGTGCTGCCATCTGCCGGAGTGACCGGGATCACGACGGACACGTTGTTCGACCGCGCGCAGCACCTCGTCCTTCCCGCGGTGGTGCTGGCCTCGACGGTGCTTCCCACCATCGTCCGTTACATGCGTTCGGCGGCGATCGAGGTCCTGCACGAGGACTACATCCGTACCGCCGAGTCGAAGGGTCTGGGGCCGCGCCTCGTCGTCACGCGCCACGTCCTGCGGAACGCATTGGTCCCGGTGGTCAGCGCGCTGGGGGCGCTCGTGCCGCGTCTTCTGGGTGGCGCGGTCGTCACGGAGGCGGTGTTCAGCTGGCCGGGCCTCGGCCGGCTCGCACTCGAGGCGGCTCAGGGCCGGGACTATCCGCTCATCACCGGCCTCACGGTGGTCGCCGCCGCCATCGCGGTCGGGACGACGCTGCTCGTCGATGTCGCGTACACGCGCATCGATCCACGGGTGCGAGTCGCATGACGCGTCTCGGTGCCGCGGCCCTCGCGGTGCTCGCCGCGATATCCCTGCTCGCGATCGCCGGCCCGTTGCTGTGGACGATCCCTCCGGAGGCGACCAATCCGGCGCTGAACCTGGCCGGCCCGAGCGCCGCGCACCCGCTCGGAACCGACGAGCTCGGGCGCGACGTCCTGAGTCGGCTGCTGCACGGGACCCGCGTCACGCTGCTCGTGGGCGTTGCCGCGATGCTCGCCGCGCTGTCGATCGGCGTGTTCGTCGGTGCGATCGCGGGTTTCAGGGGCGGCTGGACCGACGCAGTCCTCATGCGTTTCACCGACGGGATGCTCGCGGTGCCGGCGTTCTTCTTCATCCTCGTCGTGGTCACCGTGCTCGGACCCGGTATCGCGACACTGGTCTTCGTCATCGGCGCGCTCTCGTGGATGCCGGTCGCACGCGTCGTGTATGGGGAGACGCTGCGCTGGAAGACCGCCGAGTTCGTCGTTGCCGCGATGTCGCTTGGCGTGCCGGCGCCGCGTCTGCTCGCTCGCCATATCCTTCCGCAGGCTATCCCGTCGCTCGTCGTCTCGGCCACTCTCGGCGTAGCGTTCGCGATCCTCACCGAGTCCGCGCTCAGCTATCTGAGCTTCGGCGTACAGTCGCCATTGCCATCACTGGGCAACATGCTGCAGAAGGCGCAGATCTACGTGTTCACGGCCCCGGTGCTCGCCATCTATCCCGGCCTCGTGATCACCGCGGTCGTGCTCGCGTTCAACTTTCTCGGCGATGGTCTGCGCGACGCGCTCGATCCGCGTCGTCGTCGTTAATATCGGCGCCTAGGCGCAGGGGAGGACAGACATGAAGACAGCCGATATCGGCAAGCGCACGAAGTACTCCGGCTACTCGAGCTTCCAGTACCTCGAGGGCGGCACTGACTACCGCGAGTTCGAGCTCGCGAAAGAGCTCGACCGCGTTCCGTCGCGCAAGGTCGAGGTCAGCGGCGCGCAGGAGCAGCGTGTCCAGCGCCTCCTCGACGAGAACCTCGCGGTCTCGCTGCACGATCACTGCTTCGTTGTCCCCGCGGACTTCGACGATCTCGCGGAGTACCGCCGCCAGGGCCGCGATGTCACGGGCTACGCCGGGATGGCGCAGTCCGGCCTCGACGCGGTGTTCGACTGCCTCATGGACGGTACCGCGACGATCACGTCGAAGGCGGGCTGGAAGTGGGACGACATCATCTACGACCTCGGCATGCGCCTCTCAGACATCGCGCATCAGGACTTCATCGTCCGCGGCGAAACGCTCGAAGACATCCGCCAGGCCAAGGCGAACGGTCAGATCGCGTTCATCGCGTCGCTCGAGGCCGCGACGGCGATCGAGAACGAAGTCGACCGCCTCGACATCCTCTACGGCCTGGGCATACGGTCATCGGGCATCGCGTACAGCGAGGCGAACACGCTGGGCAGCGGCTTGAAGGAAGCGCGCGACGGCGGCCTCACCGAATTCGGTCGCCAGGCGGTCCGGCGCATGAACAAGCTCGGGATCGCCATCGACATCTCACACTCTGGCGACCAGACGTGCCTGGACACGATCGAAGTCAGCGAGAAGCCGATCTTCATCACGCACGCCGGCGCGCGCGGGCTGTGGAACACGAAGCGGATGAAGCCGGATGAGGTCCTGAAGGCCATGGCCGCGAAGGGCGGCGTCATCGGTATCGAGGCCGCTCCGCACACAACGTTGACCAAGGCACACCCGAAGCATTCCATCGAGAGCTTCATGGAGCACTTCGAGTACTGCGCCGACCTCGTCGGGATCGACCATGTCGCGTTCGGTCCCGACACTCTGTTCGGCGACCACGTCGGGCTGCACCACTACTTCGCGAAGCAGCTCTCGATCAAGTCAGCGCACGGCGCGCAGGCCTTCGAGGAGGTCGAGTACGTCGACGGGATCGAGAACCCGGCGGAGGCGTTCCCGAACATCGTTCGCTGGCTCGTGAAGCACGATTACTCGGACGGCGACATCACCAAGGCCATCGGAGGGAACGTGATGCGCGTGCTCGAGGAGGCGTGGTTCCGGTAACTCCAAGCCCGCGTATCCTCCGACGGGCGAAGGGGGAGCCGGTCCATTGAAGCGCGACTACCGCAAATGGAACAGTCCCGCGCTGGGACGCGACATGGACCTGCTCGTTTTTGGGGAGGGCGGCACCCCGGTGCTCGTCTTCCCGACGTCGATGGGCCGCTTCTTCCAGTGGGAGGACTTCGGGATGATCGCCCACATGGCGCCGCGGATCGACGCCGGCTGGCTGCAGCTTTGGTGTGTCGACAGCGTGGATTCGGAGTCCTTCTACGACAAGAAGAAGTCACCGCAGGAGCGCGCTCAGCGGCATCTCGAGTACGAGCGCTACATCGTGGATGAGGTCCTGCCGATGATCCGCGCGGAGAATCCGGTCGACTTCCTCATCGTGGTTGGCGCGTCGTTCGGTGCGTTCCACGCGCTCGCGCTCGCGACACGCCGCCCAGGTCTGGCGCGCAAGGCGATCGGGCTCTCCGGCGCGTACGACGCGGCCCGTTGGCTGGGTGGCTCGCGTGAGGGCGAGGCGTACTACGTGAACCCGCTGACCTTCCTCCCCAACCTTAACGACGAGCGCTACCTCGAGCCGCTGCGGGCGACGGAGATCGTCATCGCCACCGGTCGCGACGACGCGAACGCGGACGAGTCGCGCCGCATGGCCAAGCTCCTTCAGGACAAGGGCGTTCCAGCGAGCCTGCATGTCTGGGACGGCTGGTCGCACGACTGGCCGTATTGGAAAGAGATGGTGGACGTGTTCCTGTGAGCAAGATCGTCGGACTTCTGGTCGGGCGCGAGAACACCTTCCCCGGACCGTTCATCGAGACAGTGAACCGCAAGGGCGCGGCCCACGGTGTCACCGCGGAGCTCGCGCTCCTCGGTGGCACGCGCGAGCTCGAGCTGCCGCGCTACCGCGTCATCGTCGACCGCATCAGTCACGAAGTGCCCTACTACCGCGCGCATCTCAAGAGCGCCGCGCTCATGGGCACCGTCGTCGTGAACGACCCGTTCTGGTGGGAGGCGGACGAGAAGTTCTTCGAGTGCACCCTCGCGCGGATGCTCGGCGTTGCCGTTCCGAAGACCGTCGTGCTGCCGAACAAGTCGTACATCTCCGACATCACCGAGCAGTCACTTCGGAACCTCAAGTACCCACTCGACTGGGACGACATCCTGTCGTACGTCGGCCTGCCCGCGATCCTCAAGCCCAACACCGGGGGCGGCTGGAAGGACGTGTATCGCGTCGATTCCAAACAGGATCTGCTCTGGGCGTACGACCAGTCGGGGGGCCTGCCTCCAGGACAGCGCCCCAAGACGATGATCCTGCAGGAGTTCATCAAGTGGGAGGACTACGTCCGGTGCATCTGCATCGGACGCAGGGACATCCTTCCCATCCGCTACGACCCGACGGCTCCGTTCGCGGACCGGTACGTCGTGAACCGCCCGGTCGACGGCGAGCTGCGCGACCGCGCCGTGCATGACGCCCGCGCGCTCGTGGATGCCCTCGGCTATGACATGGACACGGTCGAGTTCGCGGTCCGCGACGGGATCCTCTACGCGATCGACTTCCTCAACCCCGCGCCGGACTTTGACTCGTTCTCCATCAAGGAGGACAACTTCAACTGGGTGCTCGAGAAGATGAGCGATCTCGTCATCTCGTACGCGACCGATGCGGCGACGCCGCCCTGGAAGGGCGACCATCGCTGGTGGAAGCACGTCAGGTCGTGATCAAAGAGCCCGCCTTCGTCGTGGCGTGGAACGCGCTGCTCGCGGATCCGGCGACGGCGGCGGCGTGCGCGGAGGCCCTCTCGCAGGGCCAGCGCGAAGGCGGCGCGATGTGGGGCGAGCGGCCCCTGTGCGTTTCACTTCGGCCGAACCTGATCACCAAGCGCCAGCACTCAGCGAACGCGACGGCATCCGAGGCGCTGTACGGCGCGCTCGGTCGCCTGGAGCGCGCGCTCCTTCGTGAGGATGATCTTCGCCTCGAGCTGGACCTCTCGCCCGAGGAGGACCGCCTCGCGCTCGCCGACCCGGGCTTCACGGCCGCGTCCCCCTCATCACGGCTCGACGGCTTCGTCTCTGACGGAGTGATCCGCTACGTCGAGTACAACGCCGAGTCCCCGGCCGGCATGGCCTACAACGATGTGCTCGTGGGCATCTTCGAACGACTTCCGGCGATGAAGGCGTTCCGCAAGCGCTATCGCGCGCGTCCGATCCGCGCGGCGAGCAAGCAGCTGACCGCGATGAAGCGCGCGCACGGACGAAAGGTCGGCACCATCGCGATCGTCGACTGGACGGGCCTCCCGACGCTCACCGAGTTCCAGATGTTCCAGCGCGCGTTCACGGATAGCGGCGTGAGGACGATCATCTGCGCGCCGGAGGACCTCACGTACCGCGGCGGGCGCCTGCGCGCGAAGGGAACGCCGATCGACGTCGTCTACCGCCGCGTGCTCCTTTCGGAGCTGCTCGCGAAGCCCGAGGTCGCGCGACCGCTACTCCTGGCATATCTCGCCGGCGACGTGACCGTCGTGAACAGCCTGCGGGCGAAGCTCCTCCACAAGAAGATGAGCCTCGCGCTCCTCTCGGACGACCGCTACGCGCGGCTGTACACGCCGGCGCAGCGGCGTGCCATAGCGAAACACGTGCCGTGGACGCGCAAGGTGCGCGAGGGTCACACAACGTATGGCGGAAAGGTCATCGATCTCACCGAGTTCGTGGTGCGCAATCGCGAGCGTCTCGTGCTGAAGCCGAACGACGAGTACGGCGGCAAGGGCGTCGTGCTCGGCTGGACCGTCGATCGCCACGAATGGGAGCAGACGCTGCTCGGCGCGCTCACGTCGTCGTTCGTCGTGCAGGAGAAGGTCGCCGTGCCACGCGAGCCGTTCCCGGTCGTCCTCGACCGCGTGCACTTCCTCGACCTCAGTGTCGACTGCGATCCGTATCTCTTCTGGGGTCGCGTCGGCGGGGTGCTCACTCGCCTCTCCTCGAGCGCGCTGCTGAACGTCACCGCCGGAGCGGGCAGCGTCGTGCCGACCTACCTCGTCGAAGGCGCCGCATGAAGATCACCGACGTCCCGCGCCTCACGATCGGCATCGAAGAAGAGTTCCAGATCGTCGACGCGCAGGGTCAGCTGAAGAGCCACATCGAGACGCTCCTCACGGCGGCGGGTGGTCGCTACGGCGATCAGATCAAGCGTGAGATGATGCAGTCGGTCGTCGAAGCCGGCACGAAGATCTGCGCCGACATCAGCGAGGCACGTGACGAGATCGCCACGCTTCGCGGAACGCTCGCCGCGCTCCTGAAGCCTGCGGGCCTGCGGATCGCGTCCGCCGGCACGCACCCGTTCTCGCACTGGCAGGACCAGGAGGTCACCGAGCACGAGCGGTACAAGATCCTCGAAGAGGAGCTGCAGGACGTCATCCGCGAGCTGCTCATCTTCGGATTGCACGTGCACGTCGGGATCCCCGACCGCGAGCAGCGCATCGAGGTCATGAACGAAGCGCGCTACTTCCTGCCGCACCTGCTCGCGATCTCGACCTCGAGCCCGTTCTGGCTGACGCGCATCACGGGTCTCAAGTCGTACCGCCAGATCATCTGGCAGCGCTTCCCGCGGACCGGCATCCCGCCGGAGTTCAGCTCGTACGACGAGTACGAGAACTTCGTCGAGCTGCTGGTGAAGACGAAGTGCATCGACGACGGCCGGAAGATCTGGTGGGACCTCCGGCCGCACGCGACCTTCCCGACGATCGAGTTCCGCGTCTGCGATGCCGCGACGCGCGTTGAGGAGACGCTCTGCCTCGCCGCTCTGGTCCAGGCGATCTGCGCGAAGCTTCTCGTGCTGCGTGCGCGGAACCAGGGCTTCCGCCGCTATGCGCCGGCCCTGATCCAGGAGAACAAGTGGCGCGCGGTGCGCGGCGGGATGGACGCGAAGCTCATCGACTTCGGCAAGCAGATCGAGGTGCCGATGCGCGACCTCGCCGTCGAGCTGCTCGAGTTCGTCGACGACGTGGTCGACGCCCTCGGCTCGCGCCGCGAGGTCGAGTACCTGCAGACGATCATCCGGGAGGGGACCAGCGCAGACCGGCAGCTGCGAGCCTTTGCCGCGACCGGCCACCTGCACTATGTCGTCGACCACATCGCCGAGGAGACGATCGCGGGCGTGCCTGTCCTCACCGTATGACCGCCCCCGCCGTATGACGAAGACCGTCACGCAGGCGGTCGAGGAGCTCGTCCGCGCGACGGTGCATCTCTCGGACGAGGACATGGGCCGCGAGTGGAAGTGGGGGGACTACGACGACGAGGGCTTGCGCTTTGCCCTGCTCCTGACGCACCACGAGCTGCGGGACCTCGGCGTTCGGCTCGCCGCTCGCCAGCGACCGCATTCGCAGGCGCAGCGGATCCTTACGCAGTATCACCAGACCTACCGCGACCTCACCGGTGTCCTCGCCGGCGTCCGCAACGAGGATCTCGACCGCGCCCCCGCCGAAGGTGAATGGCCGCTGCGGGAGACGCTCGACCACATGCTCGGGGCGGAGTACGGCTTCCTCGGCGTGAATCGACTCGCGATAGAGCGGCATCGCGCGGGCTTTGCGACGGAGCCATCCGAGTCGGAGTTCAAGGAGTTCCGCAAGGCGTACGCCCCGCCGAAGGACGCCGTGACCGGCCCGATCGAATCGATCCGCAATGCCTTCTTCGAGATCCACCGGCGCGTCCTGCGTGAGCTCGGCGACGTGACCGACGCCGAACTTGAGAAGCGCGCGACGTTCTGGGAGGACGAGCCGATGCCGATCCGCTTCCGGCTGCATCGGTTCGAGGAGCACCTCCGCCAGCACACGATCCAGCTCGACAAGACGCTCGCCGTGATCCGTCCGCCGACCGAGGCGCACCGCCTGGTGCGCAACATCTACAACGCGCTGGCCGATGTCGAGATGGCGGACGCGCCCGCGGAGGATCTGCGCTCGGCCGCGGCGAACGTCATTTCCGAGCGCGCCGCCGCGATCGTGGCGTGATGCCCTCAACCCCGGCCGCCTTCGGGGCTGGACCGACCAGCACCGAAGGCAGACCAGGGCAGAGGCGGGAGATCAGCTCGCTGGTGTCAGTGTGAACATCAGGTAATGGCCGCCGGCCGGGCCGGCGGTCAGCACGAGGCTCGCGCCGGGTAGGGAATAGGCGCCCTGGCCCGCGGAGACGGTACCGGTCATGGCCGCGTCGCCACTCACGGTGAGACTTCCGTCGAGTACGAACAGCACGCGGAGTGACGGTCCCGATTGCCGGTCGACGCCTGTTGCGGCGAGGCGGCTGTCGGTAAGCGTCTCGGTGTAGGAACCCGCGGCGATCTGCGTCAGATCGCCCGTCGTGTAGAGCTCCTTCTGTCCGGGCACGATGATCGCGAGGGGGCGCGACGCTGCCGGACGCAGGCCGATGAACCACCAATCGTTGGCGGACGTGCCAGGGTTGACGTGCCCGTGCATGACGGCGGCACCGATGAAGGCGGCTTTGCCGGGCTGGACCATCACGGATGCTGCGCCGTCGACGTCCATCTGGTGTGTGCCCTGGACGGTGTAAACGAAGCCGGCGATGTGCTGATGCTTGATCGATCCGCCGGCCGCCTGGGGCAGATCCACGTAGTTGACGAACAGCGCGCCCGCGGGGATCGAATCGAGTTTGCCGGATGCGAGGATCGTGGCTGTTGCGCTCGGCGGTGCCGCCGTCGCGACGGCCGGCGCGCTCGTCGGCGCCGGCGCCGCCGCGCCTCCACACGCCGCTGCGACGAACAGGACCGTCGCGACGATGGGAACGATGCGTCGGAACACTTGAAAAACCTCCTCTACCGACTCTGCGGTCGGGTCCCGCTGTGCGAGACCGATGGCAGATTCGGTCGGTCAGGAGGAGCTCGCTATGACCCCTGTCATTCGCGGGCTGTGATGTTCAGCACAGCGCGCGCAGAGCCTCCGCGTCGAGGACGGTGATGGTGCCCCGGTCCATCGCGAGCGCGCCCATCCTGACGAACTGACCGAGGGCGCGGTTCACGTTCTCGCGGCTGGAGCCGACCATCGCGGCGAGGTCGCCCTGGGGCACCCGGACGGCGATCCGGACACCGCCGTCGACCTTCTGACCGTGCTTGTCCGCGAGCTCGAGAAGCTTGTGAGCGAGCCGGCCGGGCAGGTCCAGAAAGGCGATCTCGGCCAGCTCTTCGTCACCGCGCCGGACGCGATCGCTGAGCCTTGCGAGGAGCCGTAGCGCGAGGTCAGCGTCTTTTCGCACCACGGCGCGAAGGTCGTCCCTCCCGAGCGCGACGCAGGTCGTCGCTTCCACAGCGATCGCGTCGGCCGTGCGGACTCCGCTGGCCTCGATCGCGTCGAGCTCGCCCAGCGTTTCGCCCGGACCGAAGAGACCAAGGACGAACTCGCGTCCGTGTCGCGAAGTGCGGGAAACGCGCACCAGACCGCTTTCGATGACGAACATGGAGTCTGCCGGCTCACTCTCTCGCGTGAGATAGGTTCCCGCAGGGAAAGACCGGCGCCGCACGCGCGGTCCCAGCCCATCGGACACTTTTGGCGCGAGGCCCGCGAACAGCGGCGTGCGCAGCAGTACAGCCATCGGCTCGACGCCGCTGCTGACCAGTGCGGCGTCGAAGGCCAGCCGATAGGTCTGGACTGGAGCGCTTCGCCCAGCCAGCGTCACGATGTCGCCGCTTAGGAACGAGAACTCCGTGGCAGCCGCGCGAGTCGCCGCGTCGACGATGGCTTCGCCTGCATCGGCACGCGCAGTCAAACGGGCCGCGGTGTTGGTGATCTCGCCGACAGCGGTGAAGTCTTTGAAGCCACCGCCGCCGACGTTGCCGCAGAATTCCTCGCCCGTGGAGATCCCGACACCGATCTCCAGCCATGGGCCCCCAGACGCCCGGTAGCCGACGGCTTCGATGAGCGCGGCTGCGGCGGCGACCGCTTTGCGCGGATAGTCGCCGCCGCTCAGCCCTGGAACGAATAGGCCCATCACGTGGTCGCCAGCGACCTGGCCGAGGACGGCTTCATGCTGCAGAAGGACGCGCGAGGCGATGTCATAGAACCGTTTCAGACGTACTGGGACCACGTCTCGCGGCACCGATTCCGTCAGGCTCGTATACCCGCGGACGTCAGCGAACAGGATGCTGAGCGGGACGATCGCGCCGCCTTCGGGTGCCCACTCGAGGCAGCGCGCGCAAACGTGGGGTGTCTTCTGTGATGGGCGATAACCGAGGAGACGGAACGGTAGGGTGACCGGTCCGCCGTACGGAGCGTTGCAGAACTTGCAGCGCGGCCGCCCCGGGAAGAGCGCGAACAATCTTCGTGCGAGCCGTGGTCCGAGAGTCGTCGATCCGTCGCCGCGGAGGATCGCGGACCAGTGCGCGTCCATCTCGGGGTGGTTGCCAGTTGACTCAGACACTGCCACTTTGGGGCGATGGTATCGGCGAACATGCGGCGCCTCTTCGTTGGAGCGGCCGCTGTCGCGGCGAATCTCGGGTGGCTTCAGCTGGCTCCGGCGTTCGGTCTTCCGGTCACGGCACCCGCGGGGATATTGGACCGCGCACTCGGTGCGGATCGCGAGGCTGGTCCCGCGGGCTGGGCGCTGCTGCTAGTGGGTCAGGCCGTATTCGCTGCCCTCGCGTTCCTCGTCATCCTGCCTCGAAGGCGGGTGTGGCTGGCGTCGTTCGCGTTCGTCGTTGGCGCGTGGTTCGTCTCCGGAGCTGTCCTGATGCCTGTTATCGGGCTCATCCAAGGCGCCGCGCCAGCCGGCACCGCAGCCGCTATGCAGGCGAACTTCTTCATGCTGAACCTTGGCCTGGGGGCTGCCGCTGAGGCACTGGTTGGATGGCTGCTGTTCGGTGGTGTGATCGCAGCCGGCGCGACGCTCAACGTCACCCCGAGGGCTTTCGCGCTTGCGGCCGGCGCCGCGGCGGTCGCCGCCGTCATCGCGTTCGCGGCGCCGGCGCTCGGTGCGCAAGCAGGTTCGGGCCGGCTCGTCGAGGGCCGTATCGAAGCGCTGCCGCCGGCACCCGTCTTCATCAGCGTGCTTGAGCTCCCGCAGCCGGCTGGTGATGCGCTCATTCCGCATCCCCCACACATCGCCGGCTTCGTGGTCGACGTTTGGGGGACAGCGACGATGGTGATCGCCGGAGCGAATGTGGACGTTGCTCCAGGTGGAGCGGTCTTCTTGCCGAACCAACAGCCCCACGACCACGAGAATCGCGCGGCGGCTCCACTCGCGATCGCTTTGGCCGCCGCGATGGTCGGCATGACGGTCGGAGTCGTCTTGCTGCAGGGTCGTGCGCCCGCCGTCGCGTTGATGGCGGCGCTGCTGGTCGCGGGCACTGTGGCGACGATCAATCCGTTGATGAACCACTGGTACTTCATTGGTGTTCGCTCGGCCACCCAGCGTGGCGGCCCGATGCCCGTACCGGCGGGGCACCGGACATACGAGTCCGAGAACCTGACTGGCCTTGCGAGCGGGCCCTATCTGGAGCAGCTCACGCATCGCCGGCTTGGCGCCGGCGAATCCGTTCGCGTTGTCGGCCCCGCGGCGGTCGTCGTGCTCGACGGCCAAGTCTTGATCGCCAACGATGTACGAACGTTACGTCTGTCCGCGCAGTCCGGGACCACGATCGCGGGCGGTACGGAAGCGACAGCTCGGGTCGAGTCAGGAAGCGCGCGAGTCTTGATCGTCCAGCTGCTACCCGCCCGTTAAGTCGACCGCGCTAGCGTCTGCGATCCCGACCGTTTCCATCGCGAGGAAGTCAGGCTCTTGCACCGTCCTCCGCTGGCTATGGCCCCTCGCCCCGACCGAGGTCGAGCGCAACGGCCGTCACGACGTCGCCGGCCTGCTGCAGCCGCGGCGTCTCGATGAGCGCGATCGTGTCGCGAGGTGTGTGGAGGACGTAGTCGCTCCACAGGATCAATGACGACGGGACGCCGCGCTTCGCGAACGTCGTCTGGTCACTGCCCCCGCCGCGCATCGACTGGAACGGCACGCCGAGCGTCCGAGCCGCCGCGCGGATCCGGTCGACGAGCGCGGGGCTCTCATCGGATGCCTCGAGCGTGTTGCCGCAGCACCCGATGACGTCAAGGTTCAGATACGCGACCAGACTCTCGACCCGTCCCGGAGACGCGGCCATGCGAGCGGCGTAGGCCTCGGATCCGAGCAAGCCCTCTTCCTCGCCGGCCCACGCGACGAAGACGATGGAACGCTTGAGCTCGGCCCGTCTCGCTGTGAGCGCGCGTGCGACCTCGATCGTGACCGCGGGCCCGGACGCGTTGTCATTCGCGGCGGCGAAGACCGTGCCGTCGGGATCGGTGCCGACGCCGTCGAGGTGGCCGCCAATGAGGACGGCGCGTTTCGCGAGGTCCGGTTCGTTCCCGCGCAGCAGACCGACGACGTTGATGCCCTCAACATCGCGCACCGCCGTCAATGGGAGCGACATGCGCACGGTCACGCCGGTCTCGAACGCCGGCGACGGCGCGGTCGGGTTCGATCGTCGCGCGCGGACGCTGCTCTGCACCTGCGCGACGGTCCGCGCCGCGGGCGCGAGAAGCTCGTTGGCGACCCCCTCCGTGATCACGAGCACCGGGAGCGTTGGCGTGGAGAAGCGTGGGATGAACGAATAGCGGATCGAGGTGTCGCCGACGACCAGGACGCCGACCGCGCCCTCCGCGAAGGCGCTCTCGACGACGCCGCTCGCCGTCGGGCCGGTCACGAGCGCGATGCGCCCGCGAGTCGTCACGCCGGCGTAGTCATCCTGGCCGCCGCCCTTCGCGCCGCCTCCGACCACGACGACCTGTGCCTCCACGGCTCCGTCGCCGGAGCGACCGCCGACGCTCTCGGTGAAGTCGATGCGGTGCTTCCACGACCTCTCGTCCGCCCCGGTTCGCGTCAGGGTCGGCGTCGCGCTGAGATCGACGATCGGCATCGAGAAGCGCTGGAAGTACGTACCGCCGTCGCCCAGCGGCTCGAGGCCGATCGCCTTGAACTGGTCGGCGACGTACCGCGCCGCTTCCAGGTAGCCCGCCGACCCGCTGTAGCGGCCGCCGCGTGCCGGATCGGCGAGGTACGCGATGTGCTCGCGCGCCCGCGGTCCGTCGAAGACACCGGCGCCGGCGACGACGATCGCGGTTGACGGCGATACGGTAGATGAGACGCGCGGCGTCGGCGACGCGATGACCGGCGTCGGTCCGCACGACGCGACGATGAGTGCGGCGAATAGGAGCCGCCTCAACCGGTCGCCGCCATCTCGAGCACCGACTGCAACACGACCTCGCCCGACGCGCGGAGGCGCGCGGGATCGACGGTCGTTGGCGTATCGCCGACGGTGTGGAACGGGCCGACCTCCGTGCCTGTGATCATCACCGCGGGCACCCGCCGGCGCAGGAATGTGAAGTGATCGCTGCCCCCGATGCCCGATGGGTACTCGAGGTCGTAGCCGAGGCGGTCGGCCGCGGAACGCAGGCGCTGGTGCAGCTCGAAGCTCTCGTCGGACGCCGCGAGACCGCCGCAGCATCCGTCCATGTCGAGATTGATGAAGGCCACGATGTTCTCGGCGCGCCACGGTTGCGTGACGGCGTTGGCGAGGAACGCGTCCGAGCCGAGGAGTCCCTCCTCCTCGCCCGCGAAGGCCACGAAGATGACGGAGTTCTTCAGCATCGCCTTGTTCGCGGCGAGCACCCGCGCGATCTCGATCGTGACCGCCGGACCCGACGCGTTGTCGTTCGCGGCCTGGAACACCCTCCCGTCCGGGTCGGTCCCGACGCCGTCGAGGTGTCCGCCTATGACCATGAATTTCTTCGAGCGCTCGGGATCGGTCCCGCGCAGCATGCCCACCACGTTCGCCGTGCGCACCGGCTCGGGCTGCCGGAGCGAGACCTCGATGCGAACGCGCGTCGGCGTATCGAACGAGAGTGGCTGAGGTGTGCTGCGGACCAGGCTGGGCCGTTGATCCGCGCGGCGGCGTCGCTCCTGGAGCGCGCTGCGCAGGTCGGCGATGCGCTTTCCCGACGGCGCGATGAGCTCGTCGGCCACCGTTTCGGTCACGGTGATGACCGGGATGACGTCCTTCTCGAAGAACGCCGAGTACGACGGCCGGATGATGCCGAGCTCGGGTGCTGCGACGAATATCACGGCTTTGGCGCCGGAGCGGATCGCCGCGTCGATCGGATCGCCCTGTGTCGGTCCGGCGATCAGGACGATGTTCCCCTCGGGGTGCGTTCCCTGGTAGTCGCTGTAATCCTGGGTCCGGATCCCACCACCGACGTACACGACGTTCCCCTCGGCCGTGCCGCTGCCAGCGCGGCCACCGACGCGCTCGCTGAAGTCGGCGCGCGGCGCGTAGATCCTCGGATCGTCGCCGGTGCGTTCGAACACCGGCATCGCGCTCAGCCTGACGATGTTCGTTCCCCAGTTCTGGAGGTACGTGCCGTCGCTTCCGATGGGCTCGAGGCCGATCGACTTGAACTGCTCCGCGACATACCGCGCGGAGTCGTTGTAACCGGCGGACCCGGTGTACCGTCCCGCGCGCGCCGGGTCGGCCAGCCAGTCGACATGCGCGCGCGCCTTGGCCGAGTCGAACTCGCGCGCGATCGGGACATAGCTGCCCGCCGGTCCGACGTAGGGGCTCGCGAGGCGGAGGGCGACGAAGATCGCCACGACCGCGAATCCGGTACGCAGCGACAGGAGCTTGCCAAGCGCGACCGGTGCGCGCTCGAAGAACGTCCGCAGACCGTGCCCCATCAGGTTGAAGCCGAGGATCGCGCTCGCGAACGCGGTCGCGGGAACGAGCGCGATCCACTGCGCGCGGTAGATCTCGAACTTCCCCTGCGCCAGAATTGCGCCCCACTCCGTCGTCGCGAAGATGAACTCGGTCCCGCCCCCGCGACCGGTGACATCGGTCGACACGTTCTGCCCGCCGCCCACGACGATGCCGAGAAAGCCGAGCTCGCCGAGCACGAGGAGGATCGCGCTCGCTTCGAGCGCCGCGGCCACCGCGAGCATCGGAAGCAGATTCGGAAGCACGTGGCGCGCGAACACAGCGAACTCCGAGAGGCCGAGCGATCGGGCGGCCTCGAGGAACGGACGCCCGCGCAGTGCGACGACGGCGGAGCGCGTCGCGCGGCCGAAGCCCCACCAGCCGGTGATCGCCAGCGCCGCGGCGAAGGCACTGACGCCCGAGCGGATGTCGAGGGCGAAGATCCAGAGCATCGCGAAGAGGACCGTCGGGAACGCGCCGAACGCGTCGATGAGCGCGGACACGCCGCGGTCGAGCGACGAGCCGGCGAACCAGCCCGCGAGCGCGCCGAGCGTCGTCCCAACGACGAGGCGCACCGCGAGCACGACGAACGCGATCGTGAGCGTCGCGCGCGCGCCGTACATGACGCCCGCCCACAGGTCGCGGCCGTTGCGATCGGAGCCGAGCGGGTAGCCGTACGTTCCTGGGTCGTACGGCGCGAGGACCGAGCGCGGACCGTCGATGATCAGCGTCGTGCTCTTGAGCGGATCGACGTTCGTGAGGAGCGGCGCCGCGAGTCCGAGGAAGATCCAGCCGCCGATGATCGCCGCGCCGATGATGAGCTGCCACGTGAGCGCGCGGCGCATCAGGACGCCGCTCCGGTGGACGCATGCACCAGACGCGCCGCGGCCGCGTCGAGCGCGAACCGGGTCACCGCGATCGTCACCACGAGAGCACCGAGCAGCGTGCCGGCGGTCGCGGCATCGAATCGCTGGATCGCCTGCAGCAGCGAGAAGCCAAGCCCCGGCCACGAGAAGAACACTTCGACGACCGGCAGCGTCGAGAGTCCGATCGAAAGCGCGGCGGCGATCGCGCCGAGGATCGGCACGAGCGCGTTGCGCAGCGCATGGCGACCGATGACGACGCGCTCGAGGAGGCCCTTTGACCGTGCGGTGCGCACATGGTCCGCGCCGAGTTCTTCGTCGACGGCGACGAACGCGAAGTTCGCGATCTGGGCGAACGGGCGCGCGGCGAGGACGAACGTCGGAAGGATGAGATGGTCGTCGACGCCGAAACCGAAGCTCGGCCAGAGGCGGATGTTGTAACGGCGCACCATCTCGGCCGACAACAGGATGAGGAGGATCGCGAGGAGGAACGACGGCGTCGAGATCACCGCGGTCATGCTGCCGACGAGCACCGCCCGCAGCCGCGTGCTGCGGGTGGCTGCGGCGACCACACCGACGGTGACGCCGAACACCGTGGCCAGCGTCACCGCGAGGCCGACGAGCAGCATGCTCTTGGGGTACGCGTCGAGCAGCACCTCGCCCATCGAGCGCCGCCGTCCACCGAGGATCGATGTCGACGTGGCCTCGCCGAGCGAGCCCTGGAAGAGGCTCGCGAAGTAGTCCTGTGTCCCTTCCCAAGCTTGCTGGAGGATGTCGGCGATGGGCGCGTGATCGAAGCGGGAGCGTGCCGCGACGAGGGCGATCTGCGCGAGCACGACGATGAGAACGAAGGTGAAGATGACGAGCAGGACGCGCGTGAGGATCGCGACGGCAGCGCGACTCAACGGAGGTCGACAAGGGGCATGTCGACCTAGAATACCGAGCAAATTCCGATGAAGTTCTATGTCACGACCGCCATTGCCTACGTCAACGACCGGCCCGGACTCCATCACGGTTACGAGTTCACGGGGGCGGACGCGCTTGCTCGCTTTCACCGCCAGCGCGGCGACGAGGTGTTCTTCCTCACCGGTACCGATGAGAACGCGACGCGCAACGAGCAGGCGGCCAAGGAGCAAGGAATACCGACCAGACAGCTCGTCGACAAATATGCCGCCCAATTCCAGCAGATGGCTGATCTTTGGAACATCTCCTACGACCGCTTTATCCGCACGACGGACGCCGACCACGTCGCGGGTGTCCAGGAGTTCGTGCGCCGCTGGATCGCGAACGACGACGTGTATCTCACCACCTACGAGGGCTGGTACTGCACCGGGTGCGAAGCGTTCTACGAGGAGAGCGATCTCATCAACGGGCAGTGTCCGATCCACCCAACGCGGCAGATCCAGCGTCTCAAAGAGGAGAACTACTTCTTCCGTCTGAGCAAGTACGAGCAGCGCCTCAAGGACCTGTACCGCGAGCATCCCGAGTTCTGCGTGCCCGAGATACGTCGCAACGAGGTCCTCGGCTGGCTGGACCGAGGGCTACGCGACATCAGCGTGTCGCGGCGGAATCTCACCTGGGGGATCCCGTTCCCCGACAAGCCTGGCCACACGGTGTATGTCTGGTTCGACGCGCTCATCAACTACGTGACCGGCGTCGGCTTCGGGGCCGACGAGACCACGTTCAAGAAGTGGTGGCCGGCCGACCTGCATGTCATCGGCCTGGACATCACACGCTTTCACTGCATCTTCTGGCCAGCCATGCTGATGTCGGCCGGCATCGAGTTACCGCGGCAGGTCTACGCGCACGGCTTCTTGCACTACGCGGGTGAAGGCAGACTTTCGCGTTCGAGCGGCAACATGATCGATCCCATCGCCGCCGCGAACGAGTGGGGGAGTGATGCGCTTCGATACCTACTCCTGCGCGAGGCGCCGTTCGCGAAGGATTCGCCGATCTCCCCGGAGATCCTCGACCTTCGCTTCAACGCCGATCTCGCGAACGGGCTCGGCAACCTGGTCTCCCGCGCCACGAAGATGGTCGAGCTGTACTCCGACGGCCGGGTGCCAACGCCAGGGAAGGGCGGTCCCTCAGAGAAGGCGCTGCGCGAGACTGCCGAGCGCGCGCTCGAGACGCACGATGTATCGGCCGCGCGGCTCGACTTCTCCGATGCCCTCGCCGCGATCTTCAGCGTCGTCGAAGAGGCGAACAAGCATTTCCAGCGCACCCAGCCGTGGCAGGCGGTGAAGGACCCAGCCCGGAAGGACGAGGTCGACGCGGCTCTTTACGCCGGCCTCGAGGCGGTCCGCCTTGTCGCGTACCTCCTGTTCCCGTACATGCCGACGATCAGCCCGCGCATCGCCGAGGTGCTCGACGTCGAATCGCCGGCGTCTGCGAAATGGGAGGCCGTCGCGCGTTGGGGCCTGCTGCAGCCGGGGAAGCAGATCCGCTCCGCGCCGTCGCTTTTCCCAAGGCTCGAGCGAGCGAAGACGGCCTGACGCGCCGCGCGTGATCGACGCACACGCGCACCTCGACGACCGCCGCTTCATTGACGATCTCGACGACGTGCTTGCGCGCGCGTCGGCGGCGGGGATCGAGCGCGTGCTCTCGTGCGCCGAGGATCTCGCGTCCAGTGAACGGAACGTCCTCATCGCGCGTCGACACCCGTCGGTGCGTATCGCGGTCGGTGTTCATCCGCACCGGTCGGAGTCGTGGAACTCCGACGTGCTCGGAATGATCGACCGCCTCGCGCGCGACAAGCACGTCGTCGCGATCGGCGAGATAGGGATCGATCTCTCCGGCCGCAGTGCGCCGCGCGAGGCGCAGGAGATCGCGTTCCTCGCGCAGCTCTCGCTCGCGAACGTTCTCGGGTTGCCGGTCGTCGTCCATGTGCGCGACGCGGGTCAGCTGACGCGCGAGCTCGTCGATCGGGCCGGTGCTGCGCGCGGCATGGTGCACTGCTTCAGCGAGGGACCGGAGGAGATCGACGAGTGGATGCGACGCGGCTTCTTCGTCTCGTTCGCCGGCACCGTGACGTATCCGAAGAACGACGCGCTGCGGCGCGCCACCGCCCGTGCGTCCGGGGACCGGATCCTGGTCGAGACCGATGCGCCGTATCTGACGCCACAGGCGCGCCGCGGCGAGCGGAATGAGCCTGCTTTCGTCCTTGAAACCCTGGCCGCGGTGGCCGCCGCTCGGGGCCGGGACCCCGCCGAGCTTGGCCTCCAGTGCACCGAAAACGCCCAGAAACTCTTCGGAGACCGCTTCTAGGGAACACAACCGAGCCAGCCGTCGTATCAACCAGCAGCACCTTGAAAGGCTGGTGAGGGACATGCGGCGCTCACTGCGCGTCCTCGGGCTTCTCGCGTTCGTCCTCGTGCTCGCAGCGGCCTGCTCGCAGGCGGCTGCCCCGACAGCATCCGGGCCTGAGTTCAGGAACATCGGCGGCAACCTCGGCGACGGCGCCGCGGCAGTCCCGGCGCCCCCGAAGGGCGCTCCCGGCAGCATCGCGGCGTTCGACGCGACGACCACGACGCAGAACGGCATCCCGACGCTCGTCACGAGCCCCAACCGGAATCTCATCCTGACCGCGAATGTCTCGATGAAGACGCAGGATCCGTGGGCGACCGCCGACAAGGCGCGCGCCATCGCGAGCGGACTCGGCGGCGACATCCTCGCCATGAGCCAGACCGGCCAGGGCGACAACCGCAGCGCGCTCATCACCGTGCGTGTTCCATCGGACCGCTTCGATGAAGCGCTCCGCCAGCTGAAGCTCCTCGACGGCGAGGTCCTGACGTCGAACGTCGACGCGAAGGACGTCACCGACCAGTTCACCGACCTGCAGGCGCGACTCGTCGCGAAGCAGGCCGAGGAACAGCGTTACCTCCAGCTCTTCCCGCAGGCGAAGACGGTCGATGAGACGCTCAAGATCGACGCGGCGCTCGGCAACGTGCGCACGCAGATCGAGCAGCTGCAGGGTCAGCTCAACCTCATCAAGAACCGGACCGAGTTCTCGACGATCACCATGTCGATCGCGCCGATCGTGACCGTGCCCCCGACGACGGGTGGCGCGTGGGACCCGTCGGTCACCTTCGCGAAGGCGATCGCCGCCCTCTCCGTGTTCTTCCGCTTCGCCGCCGACCTTGCGATCTGGGTCCTCGTGTTCGGCTGGCTCCCGCTCATCGGCCTCGCGCTCGCGTTCGCCGCGATGCGCATGCGCCGTCCCAGCGCAGCCTCTCCTACGGCCTAGCGCTCCCTCCCCGACGCGGCGGTGGCCCTACCCCTCAGCGGGTGGGGCCGCCGCCATCTCCTAAACTCGCCGTCGATGGCTGACGTGCGCATCCGTCCGGTGAACGAGCTCGACATCGAGGCGATCTGCCGCATCGACGAGCGCATCACCGGCACGTACCGCCCCGATATGTGGGAAGACCGCGTCGTCTACTTCATCCGCCGCGACCCGGACTCATCGCAGGTCGCCGAGGTGGATGGCAAGGTCGTCGGCTTCATGCTCGGCGAGGTCCGCGGCGGCGAGTTCGGAATGGAAGAGCCGACCGGCTGGCTCGAGTTCTTCGGCGTCGATCCCTCGGCGCGCGAGCGCGGGATCGGACGCGGGCTCACCGACGCCCTGCTCGCCGGTTTCAAGAGGCGCGGCGCGCATGTCGCGCGCACGATGGTACGGACGCAGGACGCCGACATCGCTCGTTTCGTGGCGGCGATGGGCTTCACGCCCGCGCCGGTCAGCGCCCTGGAGAAGCGGCTCGGGTAACCTAGACCTCGTGAGCGATCAGATCCACATGCTGCCGAAGGCGTATCACGAGGCTGTTGAGCATTGGCAGCGGCACAACTTCCCTGAATTCCCGGAGCTCAGCAAGCGCTGGCAGCAGTACTTCCCCAAGGACGAGGAGTTCTGCCTATGTGCGCGGATCGAGCAGGGCATGCCGGGCGAGATCCAGGTCGGCGACAAGAAGGGGCAACCCAAGGCGGCCGTCCCGAGTGAGCTCGACAAGGAAGCGGCGGAGCAGCTCCTCATGATCGTTCGCGCGCAGGCGTCGACCGAGTTCGGCTCGATCCAGCAGCACCACGGCACCTTCGAGCGTGCCAACGACCCGCACGATCAGACCTGGGTCCTGCGCGTCATGGCCGAGGAGCTCCGCCACGGCTACCAGATGATCCACCTGCTCACGTCGGCTGACTGGTCGTCGGTGACCGACACGAAGCCGCAGGACATGGTCGAAGAGATCCTGTCGATGCAGACCGGTTCGCACGTACTCGCCGCGTTCAACCTTGAGTACGACAGCTTCGGCGACAGCATCGTCTTCGCCGCGTTCATCGACCGGGTCGGCAAATACCAGCTCACGATGCAGAAGGTGAACGCCTACGCGCCGATGGCCGCGTCGATGCCGCCGATGCTGCGAGAAGAAGCCTTCCATCTCGCCGCGGGCGTCATCCCGATGCGCCGCTGGATGGAGGCCGCCGCGAGCGATCGCAACGCGACGATGGATGTCTCGACGATCCAGAAGATGGTCGCGAAGTGGTACGGCAGGGGTCTAGAGATGTTCGGCGACGAGCGAGGCGGGCAGACGAATGTGAAGCTCGGCCTCAAGGACATGGCCAATCGTCAGGCGCAGGATCTCTACATCGAAGAGTGCACGAAGATGCTCGACGATCTGAACATCCGCTTCGTCCGCGCCCGGCTCGCGCACCTGTCGCGCGAGCAAGCCGATTCGGCCTATGAGCGCGTCAAGGCAGGCGACACGGTCGAGGCGGTCTCGCGCGACGACCTGCTGCGGCTGCCCGATCGCCGCTTCTTCCGACGTCGTGGCGAGCCGGCCTTCCAGCTGGTCGGGTTCGACGGCGAGGAGTTCACCGACGTCGAGGCGTACATCGCGCACGTGCTGAAGCACCTTCCCGAGGCGTACCGCGCGTCGATCGACGTCAAGCACTGGATCGAGATGCAGCGCAAGGTCAGCAGTGGCGAGCTGGAGTTGAAGAAGGCGATCTCGTCGATGCCGCGTCTTGCCCGCTCCGGCGGCGCGTGCCCGTGCTCGAAATCGGTGCGCTGGGTGATGGACTCGTAGAGACCGGTCTGGGCGTCGACTCGCGTCTTGGCCTGTCTCCGTCGCAGCTTCGCGATCTTGCGCCCGAGGCGAGCGCTCTCGGTTACCAGAGCCTCTGGACCAACGCGAACGTCGACTACGACCCGATCGCGATGTGCGTCGCATGGCACGAGCGATCGGGCCTCGCGACGGGCGTGTCCGTTGTCCCCATCGCGCGCAACCCCGCGCCGGTGCTCGCGCTCGCCGCGCGCACCGCGCACGAGATCACCGGGAACAAGTTCATCCTCGGCGTGGGCTCGGGCAGCGTGACCGAGCGGCCGATCCGCGCGGTGCGCGCGTATATCGACGAGCTCCGGAGGACGGCCAAGGATGTGCCGACCTACATCGGCGCACTCGGGCCGCAGATGCTCGCGCTGGCCGGCCGCCACGCCGACGGTGCGGCGCTCAACTGGTGCACGCCCGGGCAGGTCGCGTGGAGCCGCGAGCGGGTCGGACCTCGCGCGAAGCTGGTCGAGTACATACGCATGTGCGTCGACGACGACATCGCGGCGGCGCGCCTCGCGCTCGCGAAACAGATCCTCGCGTATGCGCTCATGGTGCGACCGAGTGGGGCGCGCGGTTATCGCGCGCATTTCGAGCGCATGGGCTTCGGCCGCCAGCTCGATGAGCTCGAGCGCCGGCAGGCGGCGGGCGCCTCTGAAGACGACCTCGCGCGCGCGGTGCCCGACGAGGTCCTGAATGCGATCGGGTACGCCGGTCCCGCTTCGGGAGCGGCCGCCGCGTTCAAGACGCTGAGCCAGGGCCTCGACGTCGCGATCGTCCGGGTGCTGGTCGCCCGGTCCGGGAGTGTCGACGGGGTCCGCGCGGTGATGCGAGCGGCGCTGGCCTAGGACGCGGCCGCGTCCGTCGGTCCTTCGAGGACCGGTGTCGGATCCCGGAAGCTTCGCACCTCATCGTTGCGCGCGTTCACGCCGACGATCACAGCGGCGATCACCACCGCGCCCGCGGTCGCCGCGATCTGCGGTCCGAACGCCTCCACCGTGATGCCGGTCTGCAGCTGCGACGTCTGCGCCATCCCGCGGCCGACCAGCAGGAACGCCGACAACGTCCGTCCTCGATACGCCTCATCCGCCTGAAGCTGGAAGATGCTGTTGCGCATCGTCGCCCACCAGGTATCGGCGAAGCCGACGAGCGCGAGCGTGGCAGCCGAGAGCTCGAACGAGCGCGACCACGCGAAGAGCGCGAACGCCACGACGTAGGCGTAGCCCGACAGCATCATCGATCGACCCTTGCGCTCGATGTCGCCGCTCATCACCAGACCGCCCGTTCCGACGAGGGCGCCGGCACCGAGAGAGCTGAGCAGGAAGCCGAGCCCCCCGGGACCTGCGTGCAGCACGTCCTTCGCGACGATCGTCACGAGCGCGGTGTTGGCGCCAAAGAGGCTGTGCGCGGACTCGAGGAGCAGCAGGTTGGCGAGGATCGGCTTGCCCAGCGTGTAGCGCGCGCCGTCGATCGTCTCCGCCACGAGTGACCCTCGTACTCGATCGACGATCGGGGGCTTGCTGATGAGCAGGAGCGCACCGATGATCGCGAGGAAGCTGACGGCATTGATGAAGTACGGGAGCGCCGGTCCGGTCGCCACGATGAGGATCCCGGCCAGGCTGGGCCCGATGAGCCGGGCGATGCGGAACACCGCGGCGTTCAGGGTGATCGCGTTCTGCATCTGCGACCTGGGGACCATCGTCGTGTACATCGCGCGGCGCGCCGGTGCATCGAAGGTCTGGAGCGTCCCGTTGATCGCGCTCGCCAGATAGATGTGCCACACCTCCACCTGCCCCGTCGCGACCACGAGACCAAGTCCGAAGGAGGTCAGGGCCGAGCCGCTCTGCGTGATGAGAAGCAGGCGGCGACGATCGACGCGGTCAGCGATCGCCCCGGCGAGGAGCCCGAATGCGAAGGTCGGGATCGCGCGCATCGCGCCGCCGATCCCGAGAAGCACGGGCGACCCGGTGATCTCGTAGAGCAGCCACGTCGTGAGCGTTTGCTCCATCCAGCTGCCGCACTGAGAGACCGTGAGGCCGGTGAAATAGAGCGCGAAGTCGCGATGACGGAGTGGGGCGAGGCCGGGAGCGAAGCGCATCTGCGCGTCCTATATTCGTTTTTCTGAGCACGCACCGTCTTCGCTTCACACTGAACGGTTCACCGCAGTCGCCCGAGGTCCGTGCGGATCGGCGGCTCATCGACGTGCTGCGCGTCGACCTCGCATTGACCGGGACCAAAGAGGGCTGCTCCATCGGCGTGTGCGGCGCGTGCAGCGTGCTCGTTGACGGAGAGCTGCTTTCGGCCTGCCTGCTGCCCGCGGTCTACGTCGACGGCCGTGCCGTGACGACGGTGGAGGGCCTCGCGAACGGAGAAACGCTTTCGCCGCTGCAGGACGCGTTCATCCGCGACGGCGGCTTCCAGTGCGGCATCTGTACGCCGGGCCAGCTCATCGCGGCGACCGCGCTTCTCGCCGAGCACCCGCGGCCCACCGACGACCAGATCCGCGAATGGATGATGGGCAACCTCTGCCGCTGCACCGGTTATCACGGCATCACCCGGGCGATCAAGACCGCGGCGGCGGCGTGACGTACGACTACCACGAGCCCGAGTCGGTGCCCGAGGCGCTCGACCTGCTCGCCCGGCACGGCGACGACGCTCATCTCGTCGCAGGTGCGACGGCGTTCACGCTGCTGTGGCGTCAGGGCCTGCTGCGACCCGGGCACGTCATCGGTCTTCGCGGCATCGCGGCGCTCGGCGGTATCACCGCCTCGGGCGGCGGTCTTGTGATCGGCGCGACGGTGACCCATCGCACGATCGAGCGGTCGCAGGACGTCGCCCGCTACTGTCCAGCCATCACGCGAACGTTCGCGTCGGTGGCGACGGTGCGCGTGCGCAATCAGGCGACGATCGGCGGCAATCTCGCGCACGCCGATCCGGCGCAGGATCCGCCGCCGATGCTCATCGCCCTCAGCGCAGAGGTCGTTGTGGCATCGAAGACGGGTGAGCGTGCCGTTCCGGTCGAGGACCTCTTCGTCGACGTCTTCACGACGTCGCTTCGTCCCGGCGAGATCATCACCGCCGTTCGGTTCCCCGCGCTGGCCGCGGGAACGCGCGCGACGTATCTGAAGTTCCTGCCGCGGACGGCGGACGATTACGCGACTGTTTCAGTGGCCGCGGCGATGCGGCTTGCGGACGACGGCACGGTGGCGGACGTTCGC
This sequence comes from Candidatus Limnocylindria bacterium, assembly GCA_036523395.1. NCBI lineage: Bacteria > Bacillati > Chloroflexota > Candidatus Limnocylindria > Candidatus Limnocylindria bacterium. Next base: position 29,437 of record DATDEH010000015.1, read on the forward strand.
GTCGCGCTCGGCGCGGCGGGACCCACGCCGAGACGCGCCCGCTCTGTGGAGGACGCCCTTCGCGGGGCCAGGCCCGATCAAGAACGGATCGCCGATGCGGCCGCGCGCGTCGACCGTGACATCGAGCCATTCGACGACGTGCGCGGCTCCGCCGCTTACAAGCGTGAGATGGCGCGCCTCTGGACCGAACGCGCGCTCACGTCACTGGTGGCGGCGCCATGAAGCTGGCGCACACCGCGCTCGTTCACGCACCACGTGCGACGGTGTGGAAGCTCGTGACCGATATCCCGGCCGCGGCGCGGTGCGTGCCCGGCGTCGCCGCGGTCACGCCCTCCGGCGCCGGCAAGTACAAGGGGTCGCTGCTGGTCCAGCTCGGTCCCGTTCGGCTCGTGCTCGACGGCGACATCGCACTCACGTCGACCGACGAGGCCGCGGGCAAAGCATCGCTCCGCGCCGACGCGAAGGACACGCGCCTCGGCGGCACGGTCCGCGCGACGATGGAGCTCGCGCTCGCCGACAAGGGCGCGGACACCGAGCTGCGCATCACGAGCGACGTGCAGATCGCCGGGCGCATCGGAGAGTTCGGGCAGCCGGTCATCCAGCGCAAGGCCGATCAGCTGATGACCCAGTTCGCCGACTGCCTCGCGCGCACGCTCGCGTGAGGCTCGCGAAGACCGCGGCGCCCGACATCTTCGGAACGCCGGAGTGGCGGGTCGAGGGTCGCGACAAGGTCACCGGCGCGGCGAAGTACGCGGCGGACATCACGAGACCGGGAATGCTCCACGCCGCGTTCGTCGGAAGCACCTACCCGCACGCGCGTGTCGTGTCGGTCGACGTCGAGGCCGCGGGCAAGGTCTCGGGCGTGCGCGCGGTGATCACCGGCGCGGACGTGCGCCCCGCCCGATTCGGTCGGCGTCTACAGGACTGGCCGGTCCTCGCCTGGGACCGCGTGCGCTTCATCGGCGATCGCGTCGCGGCGGTCGCCGCGGATTCGCTCGAGGCCGCGGAGCAAGCGGCTGCCCTGATCGAGGTCGGGTACGAGGAGCTGCCGGCGGTCTTCGATACGGAGGCGGCGCTCGCGGCCGACGCGCCGGTCCTGCACCCGGACGCGGCCGAGTACAAGTACTTCGGCGGTGCGCGGCCCCAGCGCCCACACCCGAACGCGCAGGGACACGTCGTGCATGAACACGGCGACGTCGCGACCGGGTTCCAAAACGCCGCGGCCGTCTTCGAGCACGAGTTCAACGTTCCGCGCATCCATCCCGCGTACATCGAGCCCCACGCGAGCCTGGTCTGGATCGAAGGCGAGACCGTTCACGTCGTCACGACGAACAAGGCTCCGTTCTCGCTGCGCGATCAGATGGCCGTCACGATCGGGGTACCCGCGGAGCGCATCGTCGTCGACACGCCACATGTCGGCGGTGACTTTGGTGGAAAGGGCCTGTCGCTCGACGAGTTCGCGCTGTATTTCCTGGCGCGCGCGACGGGCCGGCCGGTGCGTTCGGTGCTCCGGTACACGGACGAGCTTCAGCTCTCGAACACGCGGCACGCAGCGCGCATCCGGCTCCGCACCGGAGTCGATCGCGACGGCCGCATCACCGCACATCAAGCCCGCGTCGTGTTCGACGGCGGTGCGTACGCGGCCGGGAAGCCGGTCGCCGGCGTGCTCCCCGGCGGCCCGACGCTGACCCTCGCGGGCTACCACGTACCTGCCGCGCGCGTCGAGGCGGTCGCGGTGTACACGAACACGCTGCCCGCGGGTCATGCGCGCGCGCCGAGCCAGCCCCAGCACACCTTCGCCGCCGAGTCGCACCTCGACCTCATCGCGAGGGCGATGGAGATCGACCCGGTCGAGCTTCGAGCCCGCAACGCGATCCGTGCCGGCGAGACCGACGTGGAGGGCGCGGTATGGCACGACTCGCAGGCGCCGCGCGTCCTAGCGATGCTTCGCGCGTCGTCGCAATGGGGCGGCACGGTCGCGAAGGATCACGGACGCGGCGTGGCTTTTTCGGCGCGGCACGTCGGTCGCGGTAAGACCTCGCTGACGGTGACGCTGCGCGGCGACGCAACGGTCGAGGTCCTCACCGGCGTGGCGGACCAGGGCGGCGGCGCGCACACCATGATCCAGCGCGTCGTGACACGCGAGCTCGGTATCGATGCGACACGTGTCCGCGTATCGCAGGGCGACACGGGCCATGCGAACGTCGACCCCGGCGTCGGTGGCAGCCGAGTGACCCCGGTCGCGGGCAACGCCGCGCTCGACGGAGCCCGCAAGCTGAAAGCGCGTCTCGCCGAGCTCGGCCTGACGCTCGAGCAAGCCGCCCAGACCGCGGCGCCCCTCGTTGTGACGGGGGAGGGCGAGCAGAACGAGCACCTCTACGGGGTGTACGCGTATTCGATCGAGGTCTCGGTCGATCGTCGGACGGGCTGCTTCCGCATCGTCGACGCGGTGCTCGTCGCGGACGTCGGCACCGTGATCAACCCGGTCGCGGTGCGCGGACAGCTCGAGGGCGGGTTCGTCTTCGGCCTGGGTCAAGCCGTGATGGAGGAGCTGCGCCTCGAGGACGGTCGTGTGACGACGACGAATCTCGGCGACTACAAGATCCCCACCATCGCCGACGCACCGCCGCTGCGCCTCGTGCTCATCACCGACGCGCCTGGACCAGGGCCGTTCGGCGCGAAATCCGTGGGCGAGCTTGCTAACCCGGCCGTGGGCGCGGCCATCGCGAACGCCATCGACGCCGCGGTCGGAGCGCGAGTGATGTCGCTGCCGATCACGGCCGAGAAGGTGCGTACGGCCCTCAGCACAGCGGAGCGTCGCTAGTATTCGCGCGACCTTAGCGGGGAGGCGTCATGTCGCAGTTCAACGACAAAGTCACGCCCAAAGATTTCGTGAAGATGGCGCCCGAGTACAAGGATCTTCTCATCCGCCTGCTCACGATCCAGGCGGACTGCGAGATCGGCGGACCGCACATCTACGTCGATCACTGGACGCTGCGCGCGCCGACCGTCGACGACCAGTGGCGCGTCGCGCGCATCGCATCCGAGGAGATCGACCACTGCCGCAAGATCCTGCGGCTGCTCAACCTCGTCGACGTCGACCGCTCCGACATCCTCGAACGGCCGCGCAGCAAGCGTGAGGTCGACGCCTTCAAGGAGGACATGCCGACCTGGGCCGACTTCGCCGCGTTCGGCTTTCTCATCGACAAGGTGGGTGAGTACCAGCTCGAGGAGATGGTCGGCTCGACGTTCGCGCCGATCGACGACACGCTCCCCGTGATCCTCCGTGAGGAGAAGGGCCACGTCGCTTACGGCGAGCAGCAGCTGGAAAAGCTCGTGAAGTCCGGCGCCGACGGAAAGGCGCAAGCACAGGCGGCCATCGACAAATGGTTCATCGTCGGACTGGACATGTTCGGCAAGTCCGGCTCCTCCCGCACCGAGCGCTACCTCGAATGGGGCCTGAAGCGCCGCACCAACGAGGAGGCGCGAAGGCAGTACCTCGCGGAGATGGAGCCGAAGATCGCCGCGCTCGGGCTCGTCGTGCCGGATCGTCTGCTGGGCAGGAAGTACCTCTAGCGGACTTCAGCGCGTGACGGACTTCTTCAATCTTTCAACGATCCTGCTCGACGAGCATCTCGACGCGGGTCGCGGCGACCGTCCGGCGCTTCGCTACGAAGGCGCGACGTTCAGCTACCGTGACATCTCGCGCCTGGTCGCGCGCGCCGGCAACGCGCTGCGCACGCTCGGTGTCGAGATCGAGGAGCGGGTCGCGCTGTTGCTGCCGGATTCACCGGAGTTCGTCGCGACGTTCCTTGGCGCGATCCGCATCGGTGCCGTGCCGGTGACCATCTCGACCCACCTCACGGGCGAGGACTACGCCGAGCTGCTCGCCGATTGCAGAGCGCGCGTGCTCGTCGCGCACGCGATCGTGATGCCGCGCGTCGCGCCGATCCGCCGCGGGCTGAAGCATCTGCGGCGCGTCGTCATCGCCGGCGGGGATCAAGGCGACGACGTCGGGTTCGACGAGATCACGCGCGCGCAGCCCTACGAGCTCGCGCCCGAAGCGACGACCGCCGATGACATGGCGTTCTGGCAGTACTCGAGCGGGACCACGGGCCGTCCGAAGGCGGTGGTGCACTTGCACGGGCCATCCGTCGCGCCCGCTGACTTGCACGGCACTCTCGTCGTGGAGATGCGGCCGGAGGACCGCGTGCTCAGCGTGGCGAAGCTGTTCTTCTCGTACGGCCTCGGCGCGTCGCTGCTCATACCATTCCGGCACGGCGCCTCGTCGATCCTTCTCCCGGGCCGGCCCGAGCCGCACCTGGTGTTCGACACGATCGCGCGAGAGCGGCCGACCCTCCTCTATTCGGTGCCGACGTCTTACGCCGCGCTCCTCGCAGTCTCCGAGAGCCCACGTCGCGACATGTCGTCGCTGCGCCGCTGCATTTCTGCGGGTGAGTCGCTTCCCGCCCCGATGTTCGAGCGCTGGCGCGCGCGTTTCGGTCTCGAGATCCTGGACGGCATCGGGTCGACCGAGATCGGCTACATCGCGATCTCGAACTTCCCCGGTCGTGTGCGTCCCGGCACGTCGGGCCAGGTCATTCCGGGATACGAGGCGCGCGTGCAGCGCGCGGACGGCGAGCGGGCCGCGGTGGACGAGGTGGGCGACCTGCTGGTGCGCGGTCCGTCGACCGCGGCGTTCTACTGGCGCCGTCGCGCCGCGACCAAGCACACCTTCCGCGGCGAGTGGGTGTTCACCGGAGACCGCTACTCGGTCGATGCCGACGGCTACTACACGAACCACGGTCGCTCGGACGATCTCCTCCGCGTGAGCGGCCACTGGGTCTCACCGCTCGAGGTCGAGTCGGTCCTGCTCCGGCATGCAGCGGTGCGCGAATGCGCGGTGGTCGCCCGGGCCGATGGCGACGGCCTCATCAAGCCGTGCGCGTACGTCGTCTGCGCCGATGGGGCGACCGGCGCGGCCGCGCTCGCGGACGAGCTCAAGTCGTTCGTGAAGGATTCGCTCGCGCCGTACAAGTACCCGCGCTGGGTCGAGTTCATCCCCGAGCTGCCGAAGACGTCGACCGGCAAGATCCAGCGTTTCAAGCTGCGGCATACCGCGTCCTAGATCCATCTGTAGCGAGTATTCGCTCTAGCGGAAGCGCGAGGACTGCCGGCGCCGGACGATCGTGTCGACGAGCGCCGGCAACCTTTTCTCTTTCACGTACGCGAGCGCGCGCCTGATCGCCGGGCCGGCCTCATCGGGATCCGCGATCGGGCCCTCCGCGTGCCAGCCGAAGCTCTTCGCGAGCATCGCGAAGTCCGGCGCCGGATCGTCGAGCTCCTGACCGACACGCGCGTTCTCCACCGGCGTTCCGCGGTGGCGCGCGACGCGGATCTGATGCTCGAAGTCGTTGTAGTACGCGCGGTTGTTGTACATGACCACCAGCAGCGGGATGCGGCTGTTCGCCGCGGTCCAGAGCGCGCCCGGGTCGTACATGAGATCGCCGTCGGGCTGGATGTCGATGACGATCGTGTCGGTGCCGCGATACGCGAGCCCGACACCGAGCGAGACGCCGATCTGCGTCGCGGTCCCGAACGAGCGACCCGGGTGCCGCTTCGGCGAATCGACATCCCAGAGGCGCAGCGTCCAGTCCTCGAGCGTGTTCGCGGTCAGCACCCAGTCCTCGCCCTTGATGACGTTCCAGATCTCCGAAGCGAGGCGCGCCGCCGTCAGCGGGGACGCATCCCAATCCGACTTCGCGTCGCGTTGCCACTTCTCGCTGAGCGCGTCATGCGCGGCGCCGATCTCCTTTCGCCGGGCCGCGCGGTCTCCCGCGCCCGCCTGCGGGCGAACGAGCGAGCGCAGTGCGGGCAGCGCGAGTCGGGTGTCCGCGACGACCGAAAGCGTCACCGGCTGGAAGTCGCCGAGATCCTCGGCCCACTTGCTCTGCCGCAGCTCGGAGAGCCCGATGTCCACGATCGGTGTGCCGACCGGAACGCGCGAGCGCTTCGCCCGGTCGGCGCTGTCACGGTCGAGCTCGCTGAGCGCTCGGTGGAGGTCACCGACGTCGAGCGCGATCACGAGATCGGCGTCCTTGAGTGCGTCGCCGCCCGACAGGTTGAGCGGATGCCGGTTCGGGATGTTCACGCGGCCGTGCAGGTCGATGACCGCCGCCGCGATCTCCTCCGCGAGGCCGACGAGCTCGGGCACCGCTTCAGGATGCCGGCCGGTGAACTCGGTCACGATGACCGGCCGCTTCGCGCGTGCGATGAGCTCCGCGACCCTCGCGAGCGCCGCCGGGTCGGCCTGCACCGGCGTCGGGCGCGCCGCGCCGGCCACCTCGTCGATCGCGACCGCGTGATCCAGCGGATCCTCCTGGAGCCCAGCGTCGTAGCAGAGGTAGACCGGACCGGCGGGCTCGGTCGTGGCGATCCGATACGCCCGCGCGAACGAATTCGGGAAGTCGTCCACGGTCGCGGGCTGGTCGTCCCACTTCGTGAAGTTGCGGACCGCCTCGGCCTGCACCTGCGCGGTGTGGATCCAGTCGATCGCCGGCCGGCGCCGGTGCCGATCGACCGGGCCCGTCGCGCCGAGCAGCATGAGCGGAACACGATCGAGGTGGGCGTAGTACACGCCCATCGTCGAGTGCAGCAGGCCTACGACGTCATGGACGATCGCCCCCATCGGCCGTCCGGTCGTCTTCGCGTATCCGTGCGCGACGTTGACCGCGACCTTCTCGTGCGTGCACAGGATGATCTCGGGCTTGCCCTCGCCGTAGTTGACGAGCGAGTCGTGCAGTCCGCGGTACGTGGCGCCCGGGTTGAGCGCGACGTACTCGATGCCGAAGGCCTGCAGGAGATCGACGATGACGTCCGAGCCGAAGCGGGGCGAGCGCGTCATGGCGCCCGCCCCGCCCTCGTCGAGGCTATTTGCCGACGCCGCGCTTCTCGGCGTCCGCGACGTACTTGTCCTCGATCACCTTGGTGACATCGAGGTCCTTCACCTTCGCGTTCGTCGCTACGAGCGTGTCTCGCGTTGAGTTGAACGACGCGACGGTCGGATGCGGGTACGAGGGGAAGATCGTTCCGACGTAGAAGTCGTACGTCTGCGAGAGCGCCGCGGAGTCCTCGGCCTTCGTCGTGTCGAGCTTCAGCAGCTTCGCGAGGACCGGGATGGTCCTCGCCTTGTCCTTCTTCGCGATACCGATCGCCTCGATCTCCGCGTCGACATACGACTGCACGGCCCGCGGGTTCTTCTCGGCCCACGATTTCAGCACGATGGTGCAGTTGTCGGTGGCGGGTATCTTCTCAGCGCCGAGGTCGTAGATGACCTTGAAGCCGGAGGCAAGCAGCTTGACCGTGTCTGGTGGATGGCCCGGGCCGGCGTAGGCGGCCCCGCCGATCATGCCGGTCGCAAGATTCGCCGTCGATCCGAACGCCTGAATGGTCACGTCCTTTGCCGGGTCGAGGCCGAGCCGCTTCAGCGATTCCACCGCCGCGACGTAGGCAGAGCCGCCCACGGTCGCGACGCCGACGGTCTTGCCCTTGAGGTCGGCGGGCGTCTTGTAGTCGGCCTTCGCGAGGAACTGCCACGGCGTCACCGGGACGAAGAGCGCGACGACCTGCATGTCGGATCCGCCGACGAATCCGCTCATCGCCTCCGTCCCGCCGAAGTTGCCGACCTGCGTCTGGTTGGAGACGAGCGCGGCCGCGGACGGCGAGCCACCGTCGATGAGGCTCAGCTCGACGTCAAGACCACGCTTCTCGAAGAGGCCGAGCTCCTTTGCCATGAACGGCGCAAGGTTGGCGGGAGTGACATTGCCGTATGACGACTTGATCTTGATCGGCGTTGGTGATGCGGTCGGTGCGACCGATGCGGCGACGGTCGGCGCCGAGCTCGCCGCGGGAGTGCTGCCTCCGCACGCGCCCGCGATGAACAGCGCGGTGATCCCAAGAGCCAGGACACGGCGGACGCGCATCCCACACCTCCGAGGTTGCCGGTCTGCCCCACAGGCGACCGGAGCGCGAATGGTTATACCATTCGGCGCGCGCTTAGGCGGCGCGCCCCTCGAACATGGTCCCGAGTTCGGTCAGCCGTGTCCGCGTCGCTCGTAGGAGCGCGCCGTCGAGGTAGGACGGCTGCAGACCGGACGCCCAGTAGAGGACCGCACGATGATTCGCCTGTTCCGACTCACGCCGTGTACGGAGAGTGACGTCACGGCCGATGCCGCGGAACTCCAGCCACGACTGCCAGATGCCGTCGATGCGCTCGCTCGCATACACGGAGGCCGCCGCGGTCCTCTAACGCGCGCGGCCCTCCGGCTTCTCTCCCTTGCCCACCAGCCAGCCCCAGCGGTCGAGGGCCTTCTGCTTCGTCGCCGGCGTCGGAAGCTGCGACCGCGGGAACTTGTCGCGCCACTCCCACGGCCGCGTCGCGTCGATCACGGCGCGTGACGAGAAGCCCTTCTTGTCGGGGTGGATCCGCGGATCGAGCGGACCGCTCCACGCGCGGGGAATGATGTCGATCGATTCTGCGGGCTCGGAGCGCGTGCACATCGCCCAGAGCACCTGCTCCAGGTCCATGACGTCGATGTCGTCATCCACGACGATCACGTAGCGGCCGAGGTAGGCGCCGGTGTGCACGCTCGCAGCGGCGTGACCGACCTGGCGCGCGTGCCCCGCGTAGCGCTGATTGATCGAGACCGCGTTGAAGAGCCGAGAGCCGCCCACCTCATGGCACCACACGCCGACGATGCCCGGAATGCTCGCGGCCTCGAGGTCGCCGCGAAGCCGAGCCGATCGCATGAACGCGCGATAGAACGACTGCTCGTCCGGCGGCACGTTCGGCGGCGACGCGAGGATGATCGGATCGTTGCGGTGGTAGATGGCGTGCACGCGGAGCACCGGCTCCTCGCGTTCTCCCGAGGCGTAGTAGCCGGTCCACTCACCGAAGGGTCCCTCGACGGCCTTGTCGTTCGCGTCGGCGAAGCCTTCCATCACGATCTCGGCGTCGGCCGGGATCGGCAGGCCGGTGACCGGGCCCTTCACGACGCGGTATGGCGCGCCGCGAACTCCGCCGGCCCAGTCGTATTCGGTGATTCCGTACGGGATCTCGGTGCACGCCGCGAGGAACAGCAGCGGGTCGCCGCCCGGTACGAACGCGACCGGCATCTTCTCGCCCCGCGCGAACCACTTGTCACGGTGCTGGCGCCCGTGCTTGCCGGGTGAGATGTAGAAGCCGAGCCGCGTCTTGTCGTGGACCATCACGCGGTACGTGCCGAGGTTGACCCAGTGCTCGTCCGGATCGATCGTGATGTCGAAGCTGCCCGTGCCGAGGTAGCGGCCGCCGTCGAACTCGTGCCACTTCGGCGCCGGGAAGACCGTGCAGTCGATCTGATCGCCGCGCAGGACGTTCTCGAACACGGGGCCGTCCTTCACGACCTCGGCGGCGATCGTCGGGATGCCCTTGCGCACACGCTCCTGCCACTGCTTCACGAGCTCATGTGGCGACGCATCGATCGGGAGGCCGAGCGTGATCGCGATGCGCGCGAACGAGCCGAGGCCGTTCGACAGCACGCGGAAGCCTTTCCTGTAGCCGGCGATCTCGTCGAAGAGCGTCGCCTTCGACGGGCGCGTCCGGCCGAGGAGCTCGGTCGCCATTCCGATGTCCTCTTCGGTGTTCGCGCCGGTGACGACCTGCAGCTCGCCGATCTCCTCGACCCTCTTCAGCCAGTCGCGAAGATCGGTCGGGGTCTTGGTCTCCGTGCTGATCGTGGTGGCCATTTGGCTGCCTCCTACGTGTCGTCGTCCTCGAATGTACGCGCCAGGGCACGTGGTCTCCAACCGTCATCGGGGATCGCCGCGCAGTGTTCGACCGGGAACTCCACCCACACCTTCTGATCGCGGCGGAGCTGTGTCGTTGGATGCGCGCGTGCGCGGACGAGCAGGTCGCCGATCTCCACGACGCAGTCGAGTCGATCGCCGAGGAACGCGGCGACGCGCAGCGTGCCCGCGAACTCGTTCGTCAGACCGGCCGCCTGGGGGCGCACAACGATGTTCTCCGGGCGCAGGACGAGCAGGCCTTTTTCGCCTGGCGCGAGGCCGTCGATCGTGCACGTGACGACGCCGCCCAGCGCGCGGATCCCTCCGGCGGTTATCTCGCCCGGCAGGAACGTGGCCTCGCCCACGAAGTCCGCGACGAACCCCGACGCCGGCGCTCGATAGAGATCGCGCGGCGCGCCCTCCTGCACGATCTTGCCGGCCTGCATCACCGCGATGCGATGGGAGAGGAACAGCGCCTCGCCCTGATCGTGCGTCACGTAGATCGTCGTGATCCCGAGACGTCGTTGGAGCTGGCGCAGTTCGATCCGCATGCGCTCGCGCAGCTTGGCGTCGAGATTCGACAGCGGCTCGTCGAGCAGCAGCACCTTCGGGCGGCGCACGAGCGCGCGCGCGAGCGCGAGGCGCTGCTGCTGGCCGCCGGAGAGCTGCGGCGCCGGGCGCTCCTCGAGGCCCTCGAGGCCGACGAGCGCGAGCGCGTCTTCGACCATCCGTGTCGTCTCGGCCCTCGACGGCGGGTGCTCGCTGACGCGCAGTGGGAACGCGACGTTCTCGAACACCGTCATGTGCGGCCAGATCGCGTACGACTGGAACACCATGCCGATGTCGCGCGCGTAGGTCGGCACGAAGTGACCGGGACCGGAGAGCACCGCATCGTCGAGACGGATCGTGCCGGCCTCCGGACGCTCGAGGCCCGCGACACAGCGCAGGGTCGTCGTCTTGCCGCACCCGGAGGGACCGAGCAGTGTGAAGAACCGCCCTTCCTCGACGTTGAAGGAGATGTCCTCCACGGCGCGGACGTCACCGCGGTCGGTCACGAACGTCTTGCGGAGCCCTTCGACCTGCAACACGGCTAAGCCTCGCGGATGGTGCGGCCGCCGAGCCGCTGCAGGACCGTCACCAGGATCACGAGGATCACGATGAGGAAGATCGAGAGCGCGGCGATGCTCGTGTAGTTGCCGGAGTCCCGGAGGTCGAAGATGCGAACAGCGAGAACGACGCTCTGGGTCGAGTACAGCAGCACGCTGCTCCCGAGCTCGCGCAGCGACACGATGAAGATGTAGATCCACGTGCCGACGAGCGCCGGCCGCAGGAGCGGCAACAGGACGAGCCGGAAGGTGGGCCACCAGCGGGCACCCGCCGCCGCCGCGGCCTCCTCGAGCTCGCGGTGCACCTGGATGAGCGCGGCGCTGTTGCCGCGGATCCCGTACGGCAGATACCGCGTGATGTACGCGACCAGGAGGATCCACAGCGTCCCGTAGATGCGGAGCGGGATGGTGAAGTACACCCAGATCAGGCTGATGCCGAGGACGATGCCGGGGATCGTGATCGGCACGAACGCGAGGAAGTCGAGCAAGCCGCGACCCGGGATCCGCGTGCGGATCGTGACCCAGGCGATCACCGCGGTGAGCGCGACGACGATGGTCGCGGCGCCGACACCCAGCAGCAGGCTGTTGAACACAGCGGTGCGTGTAAGGTCGTCGCTCAGGATGAACGCGTAGTTCGAAAGAGTGAGCTCGCGCAGCGACTCGATTGACGGCACCGAGTACACGCGCACGAAGCTGGCGTAGAGCAACACGAGGAACGGCAGCACGATCGCCAGGACCGCGTACAGGCCCAGCCCGGCGAGCGCGACGTAGCGGAAGCGCCCGAGCTCGAGGCGCCGCGGCCGATATGCCTTGCCCGTGACCGTTGTGTACCGCTCGATGCGTCGCGTCGTCCGGCGATGAAGCACGAGGCCGACGACGGAGATCGCGAGCAGCACCAGACCATACGCCGCCGCGAGCCCGAAGCTCGGCGGGTAGAGCTTCAGCGAAAGGTAGATGCGGGACGTGTAGACGAAGATGCGGCCGGGGATCCCGATGATCGCCGGCACCTCGAACCCCTCGAGCGCGCGCACGAAGAGGATGAGCAGTACGGAGGCCACGCTGGGGAGGAGCAACGGCAGCGTCACGCGACTGAATGTCCTCCAAGCATTCGCGCGGCTCGCGGCCGCCGCCTCCTCGAGGCTCGGATCCATCGCGCGGAAGGCGGCGCTCATCAGGATGAACGCGAGCGGCGCGGTGTGCAGACCCTCGATCCACATCATCCCGGGGAGGCTGTAGACCGAGAGCGTGAAGCCGAAGAGCGCCTTGAGCGGCGCGTTGATCCATCCGATCTCGGGGCTCAGCAGGAACAGCCAGGCGATGGTGTGCACGATCCCAGGGACGATGAGGGGTACGAGCGCGATGCCGTACCAGAGGCTGCGCGCGGGGACGTTGGTGCGCTCCACCGCCCATGCGACGCCCGTCCCGATCGCGAAGGCGAGCGCGGAAGCTCCACCCGCATACATCAGCGAATTCGCGAGGAGCTCGAGCGAGGCCTGATCGGTGAGGACGCGCTCCAGATACCGCGTCGTGAACTGGAAATCGAGCGCGCTCCCGGAAGCGGACACCGCGCCGAGCACCAGCATCGCAAGCGGGACGACCGTGAGATAGGCGAGGAGCAGGGCGGCGATGCCTACGATCGCGACGTCGGCGCGCCACGCCGGGAGATGGATCCCGGCGCGGCGCGCGGCGGTCGTGGTCGCCATCAGTCCGTCGTCGTGATCACTTGACGCCGAGCGTGCTGTTCCAGAACGCCTGGTCCTTGTCGAAGTCGGCACGCAGCGCGAGGCTCACGTAGAAGATCGGCGCGAAGTTGTTCAGGTCCGGGTACTTCGGCGGGACCTTCGGGTTCGCCGGCACGCGGCCGGTCGACTGGATCGCCTTCTGCCCGTCGATGGATGTCATCCACTCCATGAGCAGCTTGGCCGCGTTCGGGTGCGGCGGCTTGTTCGCAAGGGCGATGCCCTGCACGTCCGTGATGATCGGGTTCGTCTGGCCCCAGGTGATGGGCTTGTTCTCTTCGTTCTTCAGCTGGGCGAGCCGATGCCCGTTCGAGGAGAGCGTCGCCGCGAATTCGCCCGCGGCCAGCAGGTTCGCCATGTCGGTGTGGCCGCTGCGCAGCGACGGCTTGTTCGCCGCGATGCACTTGAGAACGGCCTGCGCCTCAGTGTCGCCGAGGATCTTGCGCATCGCGGAGTAGACGACGACGTCGCCCTGCTCGACCGCGATCTTGCCCGACAGCGCCGGGTTGCAGAGATCCTTCCAGGTCTTGATCGTGACGCCGGCCGGCAGCTTCGTCGTGTTGATGCCCGGGATGTCGTTGTTGAGCCGCGCGGCGATGAAGGCGCCGCTCGCGTCCTTCACCTCGGCGGGGTAGTCGCCCGCGGACGCGACGATGTACTTCTGGGTGTAGCCCTGCTCGATGATGTAGCCGACCTCGAAGAGGTTCGACTCCACCAGATCGAACAGGTCCTGCCCCGCTTTCTTTTCCGTCACGACCTTGGTCGTCAGCACCTCACCCGAGGCGCGCGTGTGCACGACCTTGACGCCGGGGAACTTCTCCTCGAACTTCGGGAAGACCTTCTTGCCGTCGTCGGCGTTCATGGAGGAGTAGATCTGGACTTCCTTCTCGGCCTTCGCGAGCTCGTAGAGCCGAGCCATGACGGTGTCCGGCGAGTCGCTCGTCGTCGGCTTGGCCGACGCGCTCGCCGCGACCGTCGGGCTCGCCTGCGTGCTCGGCGTGGTCCCGCCGCAGGCCGCGAACATGAGTCCAAAGATCGCTAGCGCCGCCGCGAGCTTGCGTTCCACCTCTCGCACCTCCCAGAGGGCATCGAATGTTAATACCATTGGACCAAAGGCGACTCGAGGCCCACACTTCAGACGGATGAAGCTCCAGGCGCGGGACGTCATCATCCACCATCGCCGCCAGCGCTACGGCGACATGCTCCTCGCGGTCGACGGCGCGACGATGGACATCGGCGAGGGCGAGTTCGTCGCGATCGTCGGACCCTCCGGCTGCGGCAAGACGACGTTCCTCAATGCCGTCGATGGGCTGCTCCCGATAACGTCAGGCACCCTGACTCTCAACGGGAGGCAGATCGACCGTCCCGGGCACGACCGCGGCATGGTCTTCCAGCAGCCGAGCCTCCTTCCGTGGCGCACGGTCATGGGGAATGTCATGTACGGGGTCGAGCTTCTGGGCCTGCCGAAGGAAGACGCACGTGCGATCGCCAAACGGTTCGTCGAGATGGTCGGTCTTGAAGGCTTCGCCGAGTCCTATCCGCTCGAGCTCAGCGGTGGTATGCAGCAGCGCGTGAACCTCGCGCGCGCGCTTGCCGTCGATCCCGAGATCCTCCTTCTCGACGAGCCTTTCGCCGCGCTCGATGCGCAGACGCGCGAGACGATGCAGCACGAGCTGCTGCGCATCTGGAACCAGACGCGCAAGACCGCGGTCTTCATCACGCACGACATCGTCGAAGCCGTGTACCTGGCCGACCGCGTCATCGTGTTCACCGCGCGACCGGGACGAGTGAAGGAGATCCTGAGGGTCGACATCCCGCGCCCGCGCGACCTGCGCGTGAAGCGCGATCCGCATTTCGTAGAGATCGAGACGCGCATCTGGGAGAGCATCCGGGAGGAGGCGGCCCGCGACACGCTGGCCGCGACCGCATAGATGGCGGAGCGCGTCGAGGAACCCATCAAGTACGACACCCTCCAGAACTATCCGACCGAGCAGGTAGGGACCGGGGTCTTCCCGACGCGCGTTCCCCACGAGTCGCCGCTGCGGACCACGCCGCTCCCGCCTCAGAACTGGTTCCAGAAGCACGAAGCACTGATCATCGGGACGGCCGCGGTCGTCGTCTTCTTCGCCGTCTGGCAGGCTGTCGGGTCGGCGCGGATCGTGTCGCGGCTCTTCCTGCCCGCGCCGACAGATGTCATCGAAGCTTTCACCGAGCTCGTGAAGGACGGCGAGCTCGCGCAGGACCTCGGGTACTCCGGCGCGGAATTCGGTATCGGCTACGTACTCGCCGCCGTCGTCGCGATCCCGCTCGGCCTTCTCCTCGGCTGGTATCCGCGGTTCCGGTACGCGCTCGATCCGTTCGTCACGTTCCTCTATGCCACACCACGCATCGTGCTCTTGCCGCTGTTCATCATCTGGTTCGGGATCGGCATGGAGTCGAAGATCGCGGTGATCTTCCTCGGCGCGTTCTTCGCGATCCTCATCAACACCACTGCGGGCGTGCGCAACCTCGATGCGCATCTCATCAAGGTCGCGCGCTCGCTCGGCGCGGGGGATCTCGTCATCTTCAAGACGATCGCTTTGCCGGGATCGGTCCCCTTCATCCTCACCGGCCTGCGCCTCGGCATCGGTCACGCTCTGATCGGTGTCGTCGTCGGCGAGCTCGTGGCTGCGCAGCACGGGATCGGACGGATGATGGCGATCGCCGGCGCGACGTTCCAGAGCTCGAAGGTCTTCGCCGGCCTCTTCTTCATCGCGGCCGCGGGCATGCTGCTCACCTACGCGCTGCAGCGGCTCGAGCGTCACTTCGACGCGTGGCGCCCGCAGCGCTGAGCGCGCCGTGACCGCTGACCTGAAGAGTGATGCCTACGCCATCGCGCGGCACGTTCTGTCGCGGATCGCCCACCCGGTCGCGATCATCGGCGCGGCGCACGAGGGCGAGCGCTCCTGCGCGACGGGCACGACGATGTATGTCTCGCTATCGCCGGCGATGGTCGCGGTCGCCGAGCATCACGGCTCGCGAACGACGCGGCTCATCCGCGACAGCGGCCAGTTCAGCGTGTCGCTGCTCCACGACTCGCAGCAGGATCTCGCCGCCGCAGCGGGGAAGCCGGCAGCCGGCCCGGACAAGTTCGCCGCGCTTCGCATCCCGGTGGTCGAGCCGCCCGAGGGACTGCTCGCACCCGCGGTCGCGGGCAGCATCGCGATCCTGTGGTGCCGCGTAGCGCGTTCGGTCGAGACCGGTGACCATCTGCTCTTCGTCGGCGAGGTCGTCGCGCATCACATCGACGAGCGCAAGGTGGATCCCCTGCTGCGCTACCGACGACGCTACATGCGCAGCGGTCACTGGACGAGCGAGGAGTCACCGGAGGGCTACCCGACCTGAGCGCCGATCGGGCCGATCTCCGCACGCTCGTCGCGACCGCCGCGCGAGCGCTCGCCGTCGCAGGCCTCTTCGACATGCATGGCCACATCTCGGTGCGTGACGGCGACACCATCTACATCAACGACCGCGGCTCGAGTCGCATCGCGACCCGGCCGGATCAGGTCGCCGCGGTGCGGCTCGCTGACGGCCGGCCCATCGGCGACCGCGAGCCGCCGTCGGAAACGCCGCTGCATCTCGCGATCTATCGCGCGCGCCGTGACGCGGGCAGCGTCGCGCATTTCCATCCACGCGCCGCCACCGCGCTCGCGGTCGCGGGCCGGCCGCTCATCGTCGCCTCAAATGCAGGCGCGTGGTTCGGCGGCACCGTCCCGGTGTACGACGATCC
>DATDEH010000016.1 GCA_036523395.1 Candidatus Limnocylindria bacterium
CAAAATCTAGTACCGAGCGCGCGGCGGCCCCGGTGACCGACGTCGGAGGTCGGCGCCGGGGTCCTTGTCCCGCGCCATCGATACGCCTGAAGGGATCGACTTAGTGGCCGACCCCGAGCAGGAACAAGAGAACGATGAGCAGGAGCGGCGCGCCGAGCAGCCAGAGCAGGATCAGGATCATCGCTCGCCTCCTCTATCAGATGCGCGTGGTTCGGTCGCCGCGGAGCGGCTCGACCCGCACGCGGTAACTGCCGACGGTCATCGGCTCACCACTGGCCATCCAGGCCCCGACCACGGGGCCCATCAGGCCCATGAGGAGCGCGGCTGCCGCTGCGAGCGCGCCGTTTCGGGCAACGATGGCGACACTCGGGTCCACCGGCGAGCCGGGCACCGCTGGGACGGCCGGCGTCGGCGCGAGGCTTGTGTACCAGCCGTTGAAGATGGCGCCGGAGAGCCCGGCGACGATGAACATCACGAACACTGCGACCACCCAGCTGGTCGCGCCGGTCAGGATGGCGGGTTCCGCGCGCCGGATGCCCGCGACGCGCACAGCCGCCCAAGCGCCGATGACGAACGCGAAGAACGATGAGATCACCGCGAATGCGAGCCCTGCGAAGCCGACGCCGCTCCACGAGGTGATGCGGCCCTCGGCCCCAGCCTTGTGCGCACCGATCGCGGTGCCGATGAGCCCGAAGAGCACGGTCGCGACGACCGCGGCCATCGCGCCAAGGATCACCGGACAAAGGAACACCCCCGCCGAGTGCGTTTTGACACGGCGGGGGTGCAGAGGTCATGCCAAGCTGCGCTGGCCCGGAGACCCCGGGCGCCTGGTCAGCGGCGGCGGAGGAAGCTCGGCACCTCGAGGTCGTTCGGGTCGAATTTCTTCTCCTCGTGGACCTTCGTCACGGTCGGCGCCGGTGCGACGGCGGCCATCGGACGCTCGGCGGCACGCTGCTCGACCTGCCGCTTGTACATCGGCTGTTCGATCCGCTTGAGCGGCCGCTGTTGGTCGAAGCCAGTCGCGATCACGCTGATCTTCACGTCCTGGCCCATGCGGTCGTCGATCACGGCGCCGAAGATGATGTTCGCCTCGGGGTCGGCAGCGGCGTGGATGATCTCGGCCGCCTCGTTGACCTCGAAGAGCGCGAGGTCCGGTCCGCCCGTGATGGTGAACAGCACGCCGCGCGCGCCGTCGATCGATTGCTCGAGCAGCGGCGACTGGATCGCCTGTCGCGCGGCGTCCGCAGCACGCGTCTCTCCGGTGCCGTGGCCGATGCCCATGAGCGCGGATCCGGCGTTGGTCATGATCGTCTTCACGTCCGCGAAGTCGAGGTTGATCAGACCGGGCACCGTGATGAGGTCGCTGATCCCCTGTACGCCTTGGCGCAGAACGTCGTCGACGATGCGGAACGCGTCGACCATGCTGGTGCGCTTCTCGACGACCTGCAGCAGACGGTCGTTCGGGATCGTGATGAGCGTGTCGACCTTGTCGACGAGATCCGCGATCCCCTGCTCGGCCAGCAGTCGCCGCTTCGCGCCCTCGAAGGCGAACGGCTTCGTGACCACGGCCACGGTGAGCGCGCCGATGTCCTTGGCGATCTCGGCGATGACCGGAGCGCCGCCGGTCCCCGTTCCGCCACCCATACCGGCGGTGACGAAGATCATGTCGGCTTCCTTGAGCGCCTCGTACAGCTTCTCGCTGTCGTCCTCGGCGGCTTTGCGCCCAATACTGGGATCGGCGCCGGCGCCAAGGCCCTTGGTGACCTTGTCGCCGATGCGGATCTTGTGTGGTGCGTCCGAGAGGAGCAGCGCCTGAGCGTCGGTGTTCACCGCGATGAACTCGACGCCCATGAGCTCCGCGCGGATCATGCGATTTACGGCGTTCGAACCGCCGCCGCCAACACCGACGACCTTTATGAGAGCGAAATTCTCGATGTCGCTCCGGAGGGGCATGGGCACACTCCAAACCAGTTCCCTGCTGCTGCCCCTCCCCTGACGGCCCCAGCACGGAGTTCTTAAGTTGTTGACCTGACTCTATACCCGAACGCAGCACCAGGTCGAGCGTTAGGGCCCGATCACCACGATGTTCACGGCATGAGCGAGCGGAAAAGTCGCGAGAGGCGGCCGCCCACACCGTCGAGAGAACGGGAAGCGACGCGGTCTTCGTCCGCGGACCAGTTCTTCGCACCCCAGACAAGGAGTCCCGAGGCCGCGGAGTAGGGCGGCGACGAGATCGAGTCGGTCAGACCGCCCAGCCCGTCCGGCGCCATCACTCGCGCGGCCATGCCGAGCTGGTCGCGCGCGGCCCGGGCGATGCCGGTGAGGAGCGAGCCGCCCCCCGTGAGCACGACACCGGCCTGGAGCCGGTTGGTGGCCCCGGCCGCCTCGATCTCCCGGGCGACGTGGTCGAACAGCTCCGCCGTCCGTGCCTCGATGATCTGGGCCATATGCCGGCGCGTGATCGGCCGCGGCACCTCTTCGCCGATCGACGTGATCTGCATGACCTCGTCGGGATCGACCTCCAGTGGCAGGGCCGTCCCCTGCTTGATCTTGAGGCTCTCCGCCACGTCGGGCGTGACCCGGAGGAGGAGCCCGAGGTCGCTCGTGACGCTTCGTGCGCCCATCTGGATGGTCGCGCAGTGACGGATCGAGCCGTCCTGGAAGACCGCGACGTCGGTCGTGTCGCCGCCGATGTCGCAGAGGACGACGCCGAGCTCTTTCTCCTCGTCGGTGAGGACGACCTCGGCCGTCGCGAGCGGTGTCAGGACCAGCTCGTCGATCTCGACACCGGCCTTCTGAACGCACTTGGTGAGGTTCGTGACGCTCGAGGACGACGCCGTGACGATGTGCGCCTCGACCTCGAGACGGACGGCGCTCATCCCGATCGGGTCGCGCACGCCTTCCTGCCCATCGACGACGTAGCCACGCGGGATGACGTGGAGGATCTCACGCGTGTTTGGGATCGACACCGCGCGGGCCGCCTCGATCGCCCGCAGGGTGTCCTCCCGCGTCACGTCGTGCTGGCGGCCCGACACCGCGATCATCCCGCGCGAGTTCTGGGAGCCGACATGCATCCCGGAGATCCCCACGAACGCGGACCGCACCTTGAGTCCCGAGAGGCGCTCGGCCGCGTCCACGGCGGCGGCCACCGACTGCACGGTGCGGTCGATGTCGATGACGACGCCCTTGCGGAGGCCATCCGAGGGCGCTTGCCCGATGCCGATGACGTCGACCCCACCGCTGCGACCGCCCACCTCGCCGATGAGCACGCAGACCTTGGTGGTGCCGATGTCGATCGCGACGAGCACGGTCTGGTCAGTCACGGGCGTCCGCCTTCCTTGACTCTCCTTCTGCTCCCCGCCCGCGTCCGCGTGACCGCCCGCCCGAGATTAAAGGAAATGCCGCCTGATTACAGCGACGTTCTGGAAGATCCGCCAGCCGAAGGCGAACAGGGCCACGAGATAGAGGTCGATACCCAGCCTGTCGCCCAGGAACGTGAGCGCGGCCGCGAGCAGCGCGTTCGTGTAGAAGCCCGAGAGGAAGATGCGGGTGTCGAAGTGCCCTTCGAGCTCCGCGCGGAAGGCACCCAGGAGCGAGTCGAGGGCCGCCAGGATGCCGACAGCGGTGTAGCGCGCCCACTCGATCGGGAGGTTGAAGCGGAGCGCGAGTCCGAGCAGCACCCCGGCGACCAATCCGAGGAGCGGAAGCCACACCTAAGCGCTAATTCGGGCTGAAGACGATGCGGTCGGGGCTGCGCACGTCGACGTAGTCTAAGCGCCGCGTCGGGTTGTCCCTGAGGAAGCGCTTCGCGAGGGACAGCTTCTCGTCGAAGCGATCGGCGCCCCCGAATCGGATCTCCCACTTCGCGCCGGTGCGGAGCACAAGGCCGTTCGCGCCCGCCGTCATCACGACCCGCAGGTCCGTCGCATCGGTTCGCAGTTCGCCTGGCGCGAGCGCCGCGAGGCGCAGCGCGGCCTCGACGAGGGCGGGTGGGTCGATGAGCTCGCCCGCGCTCCGCGGACCGCGCTCGTCGAACACCCGCAGGTCGGGCGCACCCGTCCGATCGATCGAGGGGAACAGCACGCCACGGGCGTCGATGAACCACTCCACGTTGTCGCTTGCGACCCAGCGGCCGACCGCCTCGCGCTCGACCAGCGTGATGCGCGCGGCGGAGGGCAACAGGATCTCGACCCGCGCGTCGCGCACCGCGGGCAGCGTTCGCAGCTGGGCGCGAGCGTCCGCCGCGCTGGCGCGGAACGTCGGCGCCCCGTCCAGCCCGCTTTGCGACCGCGCGGCGTCGCGCGACACGTGCTTCGCGCCGACCACGACGACCTCCTCGACGCGCGCGAGATCAGCGAGGCTCACGACGAGCAGCGCGGCGGCGCAGGCGATCGCGATCACCGCGGCGAGCGCGCGCCCCGGATCCTTGATGCGGAACGCGGGCCGGCGGCGGCGGGCGGGTTTGCGGGTGGTGCGTCGGGAGCGAGTACTCAGCGCGCGCGCCGGCGCGCGTCCTCGAGGGCCCAGTCGACGAAGCGCGCGAGGAGGTCGCCGAACTGGATGCCGGCGGCGCGCGCCGCCTTTGGCAGCAGGCTGTTCGCGGTCATGCCCGGGATCGTGTTCACCTCGAGGGTGACCATGCGATCGCCGGCCCACATGAGGTCGGTGCGAGACATCCCTCGACAGCCCAGAGCCTTGTGCGCGCGGACGGCGATGTCCTGCGCGCGGCGCGCGACGTCGTCGGGGATGCGCGCGGGAACGATCTCCTCGCTCTCACCGGTGCTGTACTTCGCGGTGTAGTCGAAGAACTCGCGCTTGGTGACGATCTCGATGACCGGCAGCGGCACGAGCTCGTCGTTGCCGATCACCGCGACGGTCAGCTCCGTTCCGCCGACAAGCTCCTCGACAAGTGCGCGCTCGTCATACTTCAGCGCCTCGACGATCGCCGGCGCGAGCTGCTCGGCGGACGTGACGATCGCCGCGCCGACGCTCGAACCGCTCGCGACCGGCTTCACGAACACGGGAAGGCCAACGGATCGCGCGCTGGTGAGGTCCGCGCCAGAAGCCGAGGTCACGACGACGCCCCGCGGGACATCGAGACCCTCCGATGCGAGGACGCGCTTGGCCATGACCTTATCCATCGCGAGAGCAGAGGCCAGCACGCCCGACCCTGTGTACGGGATGCCGATCGTGTCGAGCAGGCCCTGGATCCGACCGTCCTCGCCCCACGTTCCGTAGACGGACAGCAGGACCACGTCGACCGGGCCGCCCGCGTTCGACATCGCGGTCGTTGCCGGCACGAGCGATCGCTCAGCGCTCTCGATCTGCTGTTCGAGACCTTTCGGTAACGCGCGGGGTCGTTGGATCACGCCACCATCCAACAGCGCGCGAGCCTGATCACGCTGGTGTTGGGTCAGCGCTGGGTTGCGGACCATCAGCGCAAGCGGGTCGAGGAGCACCGTTTCGAAACGATCCGCCGGAAGGCTGGCGGCTATCTGCGATCCGGCAGCAAGAGAGATATCGCGCTCGGCGGATGCCCCACCAGTGAGGATGCCGACGCGGATCTTCTTCACCACTCCCCCACCAGCTCGACCTCGGGCACGAGATCCACGCCGAACTTCTCCTTCACCTCTCGCTGGCAGCGCTGCATGAGCTGCCAGACATCCATCGCGCTCGCGTCGCCGACGTTGACGATGAAGTTCGCGTGCTTCGTGCTGACCATGGCCCCGCCGATGGTCGCGCCCTTGAGCCCCGCGGCTTCGATCAAACGGCCGGCGTGGTCGCCCGGCGGATTGCGGAAGATCGAGCCCGTGTTCGGCTGCGCGAGGGGCTGCTTGGCGATCCGCTCGTTGGCGATCTCTTTGATGCGCTTCACCGCGGCCGCGCGATCGCCGGGCGATCCGCGGAAGCGTGCACGCGCCACGACGATCGGCGTCTTTTGAAGCTTCGACGTCCGGTACGCGAATCCGAGCTCGGCCGCCGTCTCCGTCCAGCTGTCGCCGTTCAGATCCATGAGGGTCACGTCGACGAGCACGTCCTTCGTCTCACTACCGAAGGCACCGGCATTTCCATGAACGGCACCGCCGACGGTCCCGGGCACCGTGGCCATCCACTCAAGCCCGACGATGCCGTTCCGTGCCGCAGCAGCGGCCACCGATGCCAGCGGTGTGCCGGACGCGGCGGTGATCGTCGTACCGTCGACCGACGTCTCGCTCCAGTCGTTCTGCAGCACGACACCCCGCACGCCGCGGTCCGAGACGAGCATGTTCGTGCCGCCGCCGAGCATCGTCACCGGAAGCTCGTGCTCACGCGCGACGGCGATCGCGCCCACGAGGTCGCGCTCGGTCGTGACGCGCACGAAGTAATCGGCCGGCCCACCGATGTGCAGCGAGGTGTGCTTGCGCATCGGCTCGTCGCGCACACCGAACGGAAGAAGCTTCACACCGGTGTCCGCAGCAGCTCGAGTAGCCGTTCTCCGACAGGCCTCACGTCCCCCGCGCCCATCACGAGGACGGTATCGCCCGGCGCCACGAGCTCGGCGACGATGTGCGCCGCCTCTTCGCCATTGCGGGCGTATCGGCCGTCGACCGCCTCCGCGAGCGCCATCGCGCGCGAGCTCTCTTCGGGTCGCTCGCGGGCGGATGAGAAGGTCTCGACGATCACGACCGCGCGAGCGCGACGAAGCACCGCGGCGAACTCGTCGAAGAACTTCGCCAGCCGGCTGGGCGTGTGTGGTTGGAACACGACGACCGCGTTCTCGAACGCGTTCAGCCCGACCGCGATCTCGGCAGGGTGGTGGGCGTAGTCGTCGAAGACCCGGACCCCGCCGGCCGTGCCAAGGGGCTCGAGCCGTCGTTCGACCCCGGAGAACTCCGACACGCCGAGCGCGGCGGCGGACCTGGTGACGCCGAGGGTGTGGGCCGCGAGGACCGCGCCGGCCGCGTTCAGCGCGTTGTGCTGACCGGGGATCTGCAGGCTGATGTGCGTGTCGCCGAGCGTGTAGACCTTGTCGGTGTCGCGCGTGATCGGCAGGTTCGCCTGTTCGCCGAATCCGTAGGTGAGAACTTCACGGCCAAGCTCGGTCGCCGTGTACTCCGCAAGCTCGCGTGCGCCTTCGTCGTCGATGCAGGTCACGAGTGTTCCGCGCGCCTCGATGCCGCGGACGAAGACGCGGAAGGCATCGCGGTACGACTCGCGGGTCGGGAACATGTCGACATGGTCGTGATCGACCGTCGTCACGACCGCGATGAGCGGCTGGAGTGCGTGAAAGGTGTTGTCGTATTCATCGGCCTCGATCACGAGAACGTCGCTGGTGCCGGCATGGGCGTTGGACCCGAGACCTCGCAAAACGGCACCGCAGATGAGGGAGGCATCGACGTCCCCCGCCCGCAGGGCCGCCCAGACGAGGGCCGTCGTGGTCGATTTGCCGTGGGTTCCCGCGACCGCGATGACGCGCTTGCCTTTCGCGAGGAAACGCCAGGCGTCCTCGCGCTTCCAGACCGGTATGCCCCGCCTCAGCGCCTCGGCTACCTCGACGTTGTCCTCCTTATAGGCGCTTGAGCGCAACACGAGGTCGGTACCCGGCACGTTCTCGGCCGCGAAGCGCTCGTGGACCGCGGCACCCTGCCGCGCCAGGGCCTCCGACAGCGGCCAGCGACCGCTGTCCGAGCCGGTCACGGCGTGACCGCCCGCGAGGAGCAGCTTTCCGATCGCCGACATCCCCGCGCCGCCGATGCCGACGATGTGGATCCTCAACCGCACTTCCCAAGCGCGAGGAGCTCTCGTGCGATCTCCTGCGCGGCGTGAGGGCGACCCGCCGCGCGGGCCGCGTTCGCCATCCGGCGCAGGCGATCCGGGTTGTCGATCAGCCCACTCACCTGCGCCGTGAAACGGTCACCGTCCAGCTCGCCCTCGCGCATGCTGATCGCCGCGCCCGTCTCGACCATCGCGCGCGCGTTCGCATCCTGGTGGCCCTCCATCGCGGCGCCGAATGGCACGAGCAGGAGCGGTCTGCCGAACGCCAGGGGCTCGGCGATCGACGACGCGCCCGCGCGGCCGATGACCAGATCCGCCGCGGCGAGCGCCCCGCCCATCTCGTCCCCCAGGAACGCACGCACGATGTAGCGATCCCGCACCTCCGCGGCGAGATTCGCGCGGCGCGCGTCGGCGCGCGCTCCGTGCTTCTCCCCCGTGATGTGGAGCACGTATGCGCGCCGGAGGATGCGGCCGAGCGCGGACCACAGGGCGTCGTTGATCCTCTCGGATCCCTGGCTTCCCCCGCTGACGACGACGAGCATCGCGTCCGCCGGGACCGCGAACGTCTCGCGGCCTCTCTCGCGCGTCCACTTCAGCAGCGACGCGCGGATCGGTGTGCCGGCGAGGACGGTGCGCCCTCGCGGCAGCGAGCGGCGCGCCTGCTCGTACGAAACGCCGATGCGCGAGCAGAACGACGCGAGCAGCCGCGTCGCGCGGCCCGGCAGCGCGTTGCCATCCCAGAGATAGACCGGCACAAGCGTGAGACGCGCGGCCAGCGTCACCGGGATCGCGACGATGCCGCCGGTCGTGCAGCACACGTCGGGACGAAATCGCGCCAGTTGAACGAGCGCGTCGAAGAACGCGAGCGGCACGCTGACGAGCGTGCGCAGGAACGCGAGGCGCGAGTCCGGGTCTCGCAGCGACGGCATCGGTGTCGCGTGGAACGGGATGCCCGCGGCCGGCACGAGCTCAGCTTCTTTGCCGCGACGCCCACCGAGGAAGAGGAATCCCACGTCCGGATCGATCTCGCGTAGCGCCTCCGCGATCGCGAGCAGCGGGCTGACGTGCCCGCCCGTCCCGCCGCCGACGAGGAGCACGCGACACGGTCGCTGACGCCGGCGCGGCCTGCCGTCCAACATTGAGGAGGATACCGACCGCGATGAGCCCGACGCAGAGTGACGATCCGCCATACGAGATGAACGGAAGCGTGATCCCCGTCATCGGGATGAGGCTCGCGACGACGGCCATGTTCACCCACGCCTGGAACACCAGCCACGTCGTGATGCCCGTCGCGACGAGCGCGCCCATCGCATCGGGCGCACGCAGCGCGATGCGCACGCCGCGATACGCGAAGACGAGGAACAGCATGATCACCGCGAGCGTTCCGATGAGACCGAGCTCATCGCCAAGGATCGCGAAGATCGAGTCGGTGTACGGGAACGGGAGGAAGCCGAACTTCTCACGGCCGGCGCCAAGTCCCTCGCCAGACAGGCCGCCAAGCGCGAGACCGTACAGAGCCTGGATCGCCTGGTAGCCCGCGTCGCGCGGATCCTTCCACGGATCGATGAACGTCATGAGCCGCTCGACCCGCTCCGGATGCGCGAGCGCACCCGCGAGAGCGAGGACGCCGGAGAGCATCGCCAGCGCGGCGAACATCCAGAGGCGCGCGCCGGCGACGAAGTACATCGCGAGTGCGACCGCGCCGATGACGATCGCGGTGCCGAGATCCGGCTCGGCGAAGACGAGCACGCCGATGATGCCCGTGACGAGCACGAAGCCGACCGCTGTTCCGCTGCGTTCGATCCGATCGCGCCGCGCGCCGAGCCAGAAGGCGAGATAGAGGATGAGCGCGAGCTTGGCGAACTCCGCCGGCTGGATGCCGACCGGCCCGGCGCGCAGCCAGCGCGCGGCTCCGTTGACGGTCGTCCCGACGCCGGGCACGAGGACGGCGCTCAGCAGCAGGATGGCGACGGCGAGGAGCGGAAGGGCGAGCACGCGGTAGCGGTGATAGTCGACGCGCGCCGCCACGAGCATGCCGACCAGGCCGAGCGTCGCCCACAGCGACTGCCAGCCGAGGAAGTAGCGCGGATCGTCGAGCGCGTCGAGGGCCTTGATCCCGCTCGCGCTGTAGACCATCGCGATCCCCATCAGGGTGAGCGCGAGGACCACGACGAGGAGGACGAGGTCGTACGACGTCGTGCGTGGCATACCAGGTAGGCGCAGCCTCACGAGCGCACCGGTTCCGCGAACGACCGCACCAGCGCCGTGAAGCGGTCGCCACGCTCATCGGCGGAGGAGAACATGTCGAACGACGCACATGCCGGAGATAGCAGGACGACGTCGCCGGAGCGCGCCAGCCTGCGCGCGGCGGTGACCGCGTCTTCGAGCGTGCGAGCGCGCTCCACCGGGAACCCAGCTCGCGCAGCACCGGCGGCATCGAGAGCGCTCGCGATCTCATCCGCGGCGGCTCCGATGAGCACCGCGGCGCGGGCGCGTTTGGTGACCGCGCGCGCGAGCTCGCCGAAGTCGGCGCCCTTTCCGACACCGCCGAGGATCACGACCGCGGGTCGTTCGAACGCCTCGAGCGCTTTGATCGTCGCGTCGGGGGTGGTCGAGGCCGAGTCGTTCACCCAGAGGATGCCGTCGCTTTCGGCGACCGTCTCGAGACGCCGTGCCACCCCCTCGAACGCACGAAGCTCCGCGCCGATGACGTCAGGCGGTATGTCAAAGATGTCACCGACGATCGCGGCGGCGAGCGCGTTGGCGATGTTGTGACGGCCCGGGATGCGGAGCTCGCGCGCCGACACGATCGGCGTACGCCGGTCGCCATCCGTCAACACGAGCCGCCCGTCCGATTCGAGAAAACCACCGTGACGCGGATGCATCGTGAGCGAGAAGCCGCGGACCATCGACGCGGCGCCGGTGTGTATGGCCGTCGTGGTCGGATCGTCGAGATTGAGCACCGCGATGTCGCCCGCGCCCTGCCAGGCGACGATGTTGCGTTTGGCGGCGATGTAGTTCTCGCGCGTGCCGTGATGGTCGAGGTGGTCTTCGCCGATGTTGGTGACCACGGCGACGTGCGGACTGCGCCCGAGCGTTTCGAGCTGGAACGAGGAGAGCTCGAGCACGACGATGTCGTCGCGTGTCAAGGTGTCGAGCTCCTGGATGATCGCACGCCCGATGTTCCCGCCGACGACCACGCGCCGCGTACCGCGCGACAGGATGCGGCCGATCAGTGTCGTCGTCGTGGTCTTCCCCTTCGTGCCCGTGACACCGACGATCGTCGCCGGGCATAGCCGGAAGAACAGGCTGATCTCCGTCAACACCGGGATCCGCCGCTGGAGCGCGCGAAGGATCGTCGCCGAGCGCGGGCGAACGCCGTTGATCACGAACACGAACTCCGCGTCGGCGAGCGCTGCGTCGTCGCTCGATGGCCCGAGCACGAGCTCGACCGGCGTGTCGCCGACACGCCCGATGCCCTCCGCGAGCTGCTCACGCGATTTCGCGTCGGTGATCGTCACGTGCGCACCGGACGACACGAGGAAGCGCGCGAGTCCCGACGCGGTGCGCCCCTTGCCGAGCCCGACGATCGTGACGCGCCTGTCGCGGAAGTCCTCGCGTCGGACGTCGGCGTCGAACAGGAGGCTCACGCCGGCCTCCCGATGAATCCGAGCTGGGTGCCGTACATCCCATCGGGACCGCGACCGCGGTACGACCAGAGATCCGCACCACCCGAGAGCGTGCACACGCCGGACATCTCGATGCGCGTCACGCCCACCGATCGGAGCTGCGCGGTATTCGCCGCCCACAGGTCCATCACGATCCGGTCGCCGACCCTCCGGAGGCAGCTTTCGCCGATGCGCTCGTTCACAGTCGTCGCGCGCTCCATATCGATCACATAGCAGCACGGACCGATCGCCGGGCCCAGCGACGCGACGAGCCGTTCGCGGACGGCGCCTCCGGCGACCATGGCCTCAACGAGCGCCTCGGCGACACGCAGGGTCGTGCCCTGCCAGCCGGCGTGGGCGGCGCCGATCGGTCCCTCCGGATCGGCGACGAGCACCGGCACGCAGTCGGCCGCCGCGACGCCGAGGAGCAGGCCGGGTCGGTCGCTCCACATCGCGTCGGCGGTCGGCCACGGTTCCGCTGGAGCGTCGACGCGCACGACGTCACTACCGTGCACCTGCCTGACGCGTTTGATGCCGTCGAAGCCGAGCGTCCGCGCGAGCGCCGCGCGATTGCGCGCCTGCTCCTCGAGCGGATGGCGCGACCCGGCCATGCTCCCCTGCGCCCGCGTGGTGAAGCCGGCGACCAGGCCGAGCGAGCCCAGCAGCGGCGACCAGAGCATCGCATCACGCTCGACCCAGGTCCCGCGCCAGGTCTTCTTCGGCGCACGCGCGGCGCTCCGATCGGCGCGGCTCACTTCGGCGTCGCATACGCGAGGACCGCCGCCGCGATCCCCGCGACCGCACCGATGAGCCAGAAGCGGATGGTCACCTTCTCCTCGGCCCAGCCGATGAGCTCGAAGTGGTTGTGCAGCGGCGACATGCGGAAGATGCGCTTGCCGCGGAGCTTGAAGCTGCCGACCTGGATCATCACCGAGACGGTCTCGGCGACGAAGATGATCCCTAGAACAGGCAGTAGGAGCACGAACCCGGTGGTCAGCGCGATCGTGGCGAGCGTCGCACCGAGCGCGAGCGCACCGGTGTCGCCCATGATCACTTCCGCCGGGTGCACGTTGAACCAGAGGAACGCGAGGATCGCGCCGACCATCGCGGCGCAGAAGACCGTGAGCCACGGGAAATTGATGGAGGCGGCGATGAAAGCGACGGACAGGAACGCGAATACCGCGGTCCCGCCGGCGAGGCCGTCCATCCCATCGGTCAGGTTCACGCCGTTCGACATCGCGACGATGGTGAAGAGCGCGAGCGCCACGAACAGCGCGCCGCCGATCTCCCACTCACCGACGAGCGGGACGTACACACCGGTGATGCCGAAGTGGCGTTGGATGTAGATCGCCGCGACGAGACCGACGATGAGCTGCCAGACGAGCTTGTGGCGACCGCGGATGCCGAAGCCATAACGCACGTTGACGAGGTCGTCGATGGCGCCGAGCAGACCGACGGCGATGAGCGTTCCGATCGGCACGATCGTCTGCGGGATGAAGACGTCGCGCTGGACCTGCGGCAGCAGTACCAACACGAACAGCCACAGGACGCTCGTGACGCCGATGAAGAGAGCGCCGCCCATCGTCGGGATGCCCTGCTTGACGTAATGCGACTGCGGACCCTCGGGCCGGATGTTCTGTCCGATCCGGAGCCGCCGCAGCGCGCGGATGTACGGCGCGCCGAGCACGAGGCCGAGAAGGAACGCCGAGAGCAGCACTCCAAGAGCGAGGATCTCCACCTAGACCGCGACCGGTCGCACGAGCGTGTCGGCCAACCGGTCGAGCGCGAGCGAGTGCGAGCCCTTCACCAGGATCGTGTCGCCCTGCTGCTGCATCCGTCGCAGGACGACGAGCGCCTCGCCCGGCTCGCTCGCCCAGTACGCCTCCGCTAAGCCGGCCGCGCGCGCCGCATCGACGGCGGTGCGCGCCAGCTCACCGATACCGATGAGGACGTCCGTGCTGCGCGCGGCATCGCGGCCGAGCGCTTCGTGCGCGTCCGCCGAGAAGGATCCGAGCTCGAGCATGTCGCCGAGCACCGCGATCCGCCGTCCGGGCACGTCGCGAAGGACCGCGAGCGCGGCCTCCACGGCCGCGGGACTCGCGTTGTAGCTGTCGTCGATGACCGTCACGCCGGGGCCGCGGCGCACCTCCATGCGATGCGCGGGCTGCTCCAGCGTCCCCAGCGTGAGCGCTGCCTCGTCGAGGGGCACACCCAGGGTGTGAGCCGCTCCGAGCGCCGCGAGTGCCGCAGGGACGAGCTGCCGACCGGGGATCGGCAGCGCAACGGGGACACGCTCGCCCTCGTACTGCGCCGTGAAGCGCAGTCCGGCGAGGCCTTCGGCTCGGATGTCCGTGGCCCGGAGCTGCGCGTCATCGCTCTCGCCAAAAAGCACGACGCGAGCGCGCGTCCGTGGCGCGAGCGCCCGGACACGCGGGCTGTCGGCGTTGAGCAACGCGATCCCATCGTCGGGCAGTGACTCGATGAGCTCCGCCTTTCCCGCGGCGATCGCCTCGACATTCGGTGTGCGCGCGAAGTGGACGGGGATGGCGGGGATCTCCGTGATGATCCCGATGCGCGGACGTACGAGCCGGCAGAGATCCGCGATCTCGCCCGGGACGTAGAAGCCGAGCTCTATCACGGCGACCTCGTGTGTCGGCTCGAGGCGCAAGAACGTCAGCGGAACTCCGATCTCGTTGTTGAACGATGCCGCGGTCCGCAGCACGCGGAACCGCGCGCCGAGCGCTGCCGCGGTCGCTTCCTTCGTCGTGGTCTTGCCGACGTTCCCGGTGATGCCGACAGCCGGGATCGGATGCGCATCGCGCAGGGCCTCGGCCAGGCGGCGCAGCGCGTGGAGCGGCTGCGAGACCTCGATGAGCAGCGCATCGTCGGGAGTGGGAACCGCGCGATCGACGACCGCCGCGCGCGCACCTCGCGCAAATGCGTCGGCCACGAACTCGTGGCCGTCCCGTTGATCGCGGAGCGCGAAGAACACCTCACCTGGCTGAACGATCCGGGAATCGAACGCACCGCCGACGAACCGCTCGTCTGCGCGCGGCGTGCCCTGGATCACACGCCCGCCCGTCGCCGTTAGTAATTGTTCAAGTGTGAACACCAGCGAATGGTAGCGAGCGATCAGGGCCGGTCCGGCTGCACGCGCGCGTTACGGAGCACGTCAAGAGCGAGATCATGGAACGCATCCATCGCCGTGACGGTCCCGAGCAGCTTCGTCTGGGGCCGCTCGAGCACGACGACGACGGCAAAGCGAGGATCGCTCGCTGGGACGAAGCCCGCGAACGACGAGATGTAGGCATCGTCGACGTACCGGCCGTCGTCGCTGGGGATCTGCGCGGTGCCCGTCTTCCCGCCGACGCTGTAGCCAGGCAAGCTCGCTCCATGCGCGATGCCACGATCGACCGTGGACACGAGCATCGTGCGCAGCGTGTCGGCGGTGTCGGCACCGATCGGGCTGCGGATGGCGACCGGCGCGGTGCGGTGCTCCCCATCCGCATCGCGCGTCGCCGCCACCACGTGCGGCCGGTACAGCGTGCCGCCGTTCGCGATCGCCGCATACGCCATCGCGAGCTGCAGCGGGGTCACGGCGATGCCCTGACCGTACGCGACCGTGCCGACATCCACGGGATACCACTCCGCCAGTGGACGTACCGCACCCGAGGCCTCGGCGGCCAGATCGATGCCGGTTGCGTCTCCGAACCCGAAAGCGCGCAGGTACTGGTACAGCGGCTCCTGGCCAAGCTTGGACGCGACGAACACCGCGCCCGCGTTCGCGGAGCGCTCGAGGATCTGCGTGACGGTCGTCGTCCCATAGACCTTGCCCTGCGCGTTGCACAGCCGCCGTCCACCGATGACCATGCAGCCCTTGTCTTCGTAGGTCGTCGTCGGCGTCACGACTCCCTTGTCGATCCCAGCCGCGATCGTGACCGCCTTCATCGTCGATCCCGGCTCGAACGTCCATGACACCGCGCGGTCTTGCAGTGACAAAGGATCTGCGACCGCGACGCGTGCTGGATCGAAGGTCGGCCAGGACGCGAGCGCGAGGATCGCCCCGTCGCGTGGGTCCAGGACGATGATCGAGCCGCCCGGAGCCTTCTCGCGTTCGACCGCGCGTCGGAGCGCCTGCTCGGCCGCGGTCTGCACGACGACGTCGATCGTGAGGACGAGATCCGCGCCGTTCTTCGGCGGCACGGCGGTCCGGAGACCGAGCGCGAGCTCGCGATCCTTCCCGTCACGTTCGACGACGAGCCGGCCTGGGACGCCGCGTAGCACCTTGTCGTACGCGCCCTCGACACCGTACTGGCCGACGCCCTCGTCGTTCACGAAACCCAGGACGTGAGCGGCCAGCGCGTCATTCGGATAAAGGCGCTTCGGCTCGGGCTCGAAACCCAGACCGGGGATCGCAAGAGCCTCGACCGCGCGCGCGACCGGCTCGGGCAGACGCCGTTTCAGGTAGAGCCATTCGGCGCCCGAGTCCAGCGCGGCGCGGATCGTCGCTGCGGGAGTCGCCAGGACAGGCGCGAGCTTCGCCGCCGCGACGGCGTGATCGGGGATCCGTTTCGGTATGGCGTACAGGGAACGGAGGTCGACGGTCGTGGCGAGGACCTGACCGCTTCGGTCGCGGATCACCCCGCGCTGCGCCTCTACCACGAGCTCACTGCGCACCTGATCCGTTGCGCCTTCGAGCAGAGCGGCCCGGCCAATGGTCTGCCAGTACCCGACGCGCAGCGAAAGCAGGAGCGTCGCGACGGCGAAGAGCGCGAACAGGACGCGCAGACGGCTCCGCGAGATCCCTTCCGTCACTCTTCCTCCGTAATGAGGCGCTCGCTCCCCAGCAGCGCCTCCGCGACGTCAGCGCCTGGCGGCGATCGGCTCCGCTTGGACCACTTGGACCGCGGCGGCACGCACCAGGCCGAGGCGCCTCGCCTCGGCTTCGATGCGTGCGGGGGAATCGAGTCGCGCGCTCTCCACCTCGAGAAGGGCGTTCTGCCGTCGCAGCTCATCGCGCTGCTGCTCGAGGCGCTGCGCCTCGTAGCCGCGCGTCGCGACGGTGGTCGCCTGGGAGAGATAGAGGACGGTCAAGAGGAACACCGCGCAGATCGCCGCCGAGACGACGACGAACGTGCGCACTTCCCAGGTGGTGCCGGCCCCGTGCCGTCGGCGCGGAGTCGCGTGCGCGCTGCGCGAGCGCGACGGAAATTGGCGGCGCATCGGCGCCGCCCTGACCGCCTGCGCGGCGATCAGGAGATCTTCTCCGAGATGCGGAGGACTGCGCTGCGGGCGCGCGGGTTGCGTGCGACCTCCGCCGAGTCCGCACGAAGCGGACGCCGGGTAACGACACGCAAGCCCGCGCGATGCCCGCAGACGCAGGTGGGGAGGTGGGGAGGACAGATGCAGTCGCGCGATTCCCGGACGAAGAACTGCTTCGCGATCCGGTCCTCGAGCGAGTGGAAGGAGATGACCGCGAGGCGGCCACCGGGGCGCAGCGCACGCATGGCGGCCTCGAGGCCCTGCTGAAGATTCTCAAGCTCGTGATTGACGGCGATGCGAAGCGCTTGGAACACACGCGTCGCGGGATCGATACCGCGGCGGCGCTGCGTCTTCACGCCCGCGACAAAGCGACCGAGGTCGTCGGCCGACAGGAACGGCTCACGTGTGCGACGGCGCACGATGGCGGCGGCCACACGACCCGCCTCGGTCTCCTCGCCGAGCTCGCCGAACGAACGGCGCAGCTCGCGCTCGTCCCAGCTGTTCACGATGTCTGCCGCCGTGACGCTGAGGTCCGGGTCGGCGCGCATGTCCAGTGGGCCTTCCGCGCGAAAGCTGAAGCCTCGCCGCTCATCCGCGAGCTGGAGCGAGGAGAGACCGAGGTCAAGGAGGACGCCGTCGAGCGGCGCGAGGCCGTGGCGCGCGGCCACGACGTCGAGAAGCGCGAAGTTGGATCGGACGAGGACCGCGCGCTCACCGAAACGTGCGAGAACGCGGTGGGCTTCGGCGAGTGCCGCGGGATCGACATCGAGGCCGATGAGGCGCCCGCTCGGGCCGATGCGTTCGAGGATGGCCTCTGCGTGGCCACCCGCTCCCACCGTGCCATCGAGAAAGCGGCCACCTTCGCGGGGATCAAGCTGGGCGAGTACTTCGGCCAGGAGAACCGGCTCATGAAGCCTCCCATCACCATCAGCTGGAGTTCCACGATCAGATCCCGAGGTCCGCGAGGTCGTCAGCGATCTCGCTTTGGACGTTCGCGAGGTTGCTCCGCCAGCGTCCCGGCTCCCAGACCTCGAGGTGGTCGGAGTTGCCGATGACGACGGCTTCGTTCTTGAGGCCGGCGTACTCGCGGAGGTGCGCCGGGATGGTGAGGCGCCCCTGGGCGTCCGGGTCCGCTTCATGTGCTCCGGCAAGGATGAAGTGCCGGAAGCGGGTTGCCTTCGGATCGGTGCGCGGCCGCTTGGTGATGTCGGTATTGAGGGCGACCCACTCGGACTCCGGGAACACCGCGAGGCATTCCCCACCGCTCACCCAACGGGTCACGACCGCTCCCTCTTTGAAGCGCAGGCGGAACTTCGCCGGGATCGCGAGGCGGCCCTTTTCGTCGAGTGAATGGGCGAATTCGCCCGCGAAGAAACCTTCCAATTACCCTTCTCGTCTCGGGGGAGGATGCCCCACCCTTCCCCACTACTCACCACGCAGTGGGCATTCTCCACCACCCGCCAACTCTGTCAAGAGGCCAATCCGATCCGCGACACCGCTGAGACCGCGCGAGACCGCGCGAGACGCGCTCAGCGAGGAGACGACCCGGACGACGATGCGGAGAACGACTTGGAAGAGCTGAAGGCTCCGCACGCGCATCACACGGTCAAGCGCAGTCAGCGCAGGATGCGCAGCGAGAAGGGCCTGACCGAAGGACGACCCAGCTGCGCGACTAGACCGGACGCACCCGCTCGACGACGTCTTCGATCGCTTCGCGCGCGCGCTCAAGTGCCCCCGGTGGTCGCGCTCCGTCGAGCGTCCCGAACCACTCGAGGACGGATGCGCCCCATGTGAAGCCTCCACCGAAGGCGACCAGAAGCACCTTGTCCCCGCGGCGCAGCCGGCCGGTCGCCTCGGCCTCGCAGATCGCGATCGGTATCGAAGCCGCCGAGGTATTGCCGTAGCGCTGGATGTTCACGAACACGCGCTCCATCGGGAAGTGGAGGCGCTTCGCGACCTGCTCGATGATCCGGATGTTCGCCTGATGCGGGATCATCAGCGCGATGTCATCGAGGCCCAGTCCGGCCTCGGCCAGCGCTTCTTCCGCGGCGTCCGCCATCGACTTCACAGCGAGCTTGAAGACGTCTCCGCCCTGCATCGTGATGAGGTGCTGGCCACGATCGAGCGTGTCCTGCGTCGCAGGGATACGAGCGCCGCCCGCGGGGATCATGAGCTTGTCGCCCTGCGAGCCGTCACTGTGCAGGATCACCGACTCGATCCCGACCGAGGCGTTCGTCGCCTCGAGCACCACGGCGCCGGCACCGTCACCGAACAGCACGCACGTGGTGCGGTCCTTCCAGTTCAGGAATCGCGACAGGGTCTCGGCACCGATGACCAGCGCGTTCTGTATCGCCCCCGAGACGATCATGCCGCGCGCCACCGCGAGTGCCGAAACGAAGCTCGTGCACGCCGCTTCGATATCGAACGCGCCGGCCTTGGTCGCGCCGAGGTCGTTCTGCACGAAGCAGGCGGTGGCCGGGAACACGTAATCAGGGGAGCAGGTGCCGACGATGATCATCTGCAGGTCCTGCGGTCGGAGGCGCGCACGGTCGAGGGCCACGCGCGCCGCGCGCGTCGACATCGACGAGGTGTTCTCACCGTCAGAGGCGATGCGGCGCTCGCGGATGCCGGTGCGGCTCGCGATCCACTCGTCCGAGGTATCGACGATGCGCTCGAGCTCCGCGTTGGTCATGATGCGCGACGGTACGTAGAACCCCCAACCGGTGATGACCGCGTTCTTCGCCACTTGCTAGGTCTCGGTCGAGCCGACGACCTTCCCTCTACCGGCGAATAGCGCACGCACGTCGCCGTCGAAGCCCTCAAGGAACTCGTGCGCGTCGATGACATCGTCCAACGAGACGGGCGGGCGCCGCGCGCGGACCGGCCGTTCGTTCATCGGCGCGAGCGAGGCGCGTTCGCGGTCGACGTAGACGAGCAGCTTGAACTGGGTCTCGCAGCGCGAGCACGTCACGCGGACGATCCATGCGGCCTCGAGTCGGCCGAGAAGGCGGATCTCGGAGTGGGCGTGATTTGCGCCGCAGACGCTGCAGTCGTATTCCTTCGCCTGCTCGCGAAGGCGCCGAAGGATGTTCACCGTCGTTCGAGCATACCCGAGCCCGTCGGCCCGAGGCCCAGCCGCCACGAGAGGAACGAATACTGGTCGGCAAGGTCGTCGATCTGCATGTCAAGGGGCTTTCCCGCACCGTGCCCGGCATCGCGGTCGACGCGCAGGAGGACGATCGCCTCCGGATCTTCGGCCGACTGCGCCTGGAGCAACGCGGCCATCTTACGCGCGTGCATCGGATCGACGCGGCTGTCGCCCTCGGCGGTCGTGAACAGAACGGCCGGATAACGGACGCCGTCGCGAACGTGGTGGTATGGCGAGTACTCGCGCAGCCACGCGTACTGCTCGGGATCTTCCGCGGTGCCGTACTCGGCGATCCAGAGCCGAGCGATGAGGAAGTTCTGGTAGCGGAGCATGTCAAGAAGTGGCACCGAGCAACAGACTGCCCCGAATAACTCGGGCCGTTGCGTCAGCGCCGCGCCCGTCAGCAATCCGCCGTTAGACCCTCCAGTGATCCCGAGGCGTTCGGGCCGCGTCCACCCGCGTGCGATGAGCGCCTCGGCCGCGGCGTGAAAGTCGTCGAACACGTTCTGCTTCCGTTCCAGCATCCCGGCCCGGTGCCAGCGTTCGCCGTACTCCCCGCCGCCGCGCAGGTTCGGGAGCGCGAAGAGACCGCCCGCCTCGACCCAGGCGGCGGCACCGGCGATGTACTGCGGCGTTCGTGAGATGTTGAAGCCGCCGTAGCCGTTCAGGACCGTCGGCACGGCTCCATTCGCGACCACGTCTCGGCGATGCACCATGAACATCGAGACGTCGGTGCCGTCCTTCGACGAGTAGGTCGTCTGCTCCACCACGATCGCGTCGGGATCGAATCCGGTCGGCGATGGAAGACGGACGAGCTCGCGTACGGCGCCTGTGCGCGCATCAGCAGCGAAAGCGATCGGTGGTTGCGTGAACGACTGGTAGGTGAAGCCAACGAGTTCCCCGGCATGATCGCCGCTCACGAACTCGACCATCCCCAGTCCCGGTAGGGCGACCTCGCGGTCGCGGCGGCCATCCTTCGTCCAGACGCTCACGCGCGACGTGGCACGCTCGAGCGTAACGACAGCGACATGGTCACGCGTGACGTGGAAGGCCGCGAGCGCGTGCTCGCTCGGGGGGACGATCGTCCGCCATCGCACGCGCTCGGGTGCCGCGAAATCGGCGCGCGCGACTCGATAGTTCGGCGCATCGAGATTGGTGCGTATCCAGATCGCATCATCGCGGACGAAGCCCTCGCTGATCCCCTCCTCACCTTCGACGAGCACCTGCGGTCCGCGGCCAGGCGCGCGTCGATCGAGGAGATAAAGGTCACTCCGGGTCCAGCCTTTGAAGGCATGAAAAAGGACCCAGCGTCCATCGGGTGAGGTGCGCGCCCACACGATATCCTCCTTCGGCCGCCCCTCGCCGAACACGGTCTCGTCGCGCGCTGGGTCGTCGCCGAGCCGGTGGAAGCGCACACGTCGGTGGTAGTGCTCTTCGCCAGGCGGGACGGAGCCGGGCGCTGGTTTGACGGAGTAGTAGAAGCCTTCACCCGCCCACGCGACGGTCGAGAATTGCGTGTGCGGGATCCGCTCGGGCAGCTCGCGGCCGGTCGCGACCTCGATCACATGGAGCGTCGACATCTCATCGCCACCGCGAGAGAGGCCATAAGCGACGTACTTCGCGTCGTGTGAGGGGTAGTACCAGTCAATGGTCACAAGGCCCGCGGCGTCCATCCGGTTCGGATCGACCAGCGCGCGGTCCGCTCCCGCCACACCGTCGCGGACATACAGGAGCGACTGACGCTGTGTTCCCGCACGGCGCGTGTGGAAGATGCGGCCGTTCACCGGCCGAGGGGTGTCCAAGAGCCCGACGGCAAGCAGTTCGCGCAGGCGCTGCGCGAAATATCCCCGCTGCGGTAGCTGGTCCAAGACCGCGCGCGTGCGCGCGTTCTGTGCATCGGTCCACGTTCGTGTCCGCTCGCTGGCGGTGTCCTCGAGCCACCGATAGTGGTCGATCACGCGATCGCCGTGCCACACGTCGACCGCTTCGTCGCGTGGGGTCACGGGCGGCGTTGGCAGGCGCATCCGCCGAGATTAGAGCAGACTGCGCGCGTGTTCGACCTGAACTCGATCTTCTTCATCTTTTTCATCGCGCAGTTCTTCATCCCGCTGCTGCAGAAGAGGATGCTCGAGGCGCGGCGTCAGGCGGCGATCCGCGCGATCGAGCAGTCGCGGCACTCGCGACTCATCACGATGATCCACCGCCAGGAGACCATGAGCTTCCTCGGCTTCCCTATCGCGCGGTACATCGACATCGAGGATTCCGAAGACGTGCTGCGAGCGATCAGGTTCACTCCGCCCGACATGCCCATCGATCTCCTGCTGCACACGCCCGGCGGGCTCGTGCTCGCGTCGGAGCAGATCGCCTCCGCGCTCAAGCGGCGTCAAGGGAAGGTGACGGTGTTCGTCCCGCACTACGCGATGTCGGGCGGAACGCTGATCGCGCTCGCCGCCGACGAGATCGTGATGGATCAAAACGCGGTGTTGGGCCCCGTCGACCCGCAGCTCGGGACTGCCCAGTCGTCGTTCGCCGCGGCCTCAGTGCTCAAGGCGCTATCTCAGCCGAACCCGAACCGGGACGACACGACGCTCATCCTCGGCGATCTCGCGGAGAAGGCCCTTCGCCAGGTGCACGCGACCGTGCGAAAGCTGCTTCTCGAGCACCACACCGAAGCCGAGGCCGAGCGCATCGCGAGCGCGCTCGCCGACGGTCAGTGGACGCACGACTATCCGCTCGACGTCGACCAGCTCCGCGAGCTCGGGATCAAAGTCGAAAGCGAGCTCCCGCGCTCGGTGTACGACCTCATGGACTTCTACCCACAGGCGACGCAGCGCCGTCCCGGCGTCGAGTACATCCCCATCCCGTATCCGCAGCGGACTCCGGAGCCGAGCAAGACCGAGCGCTAGCCGGAGGCGGGCACGTCCTTCAGGAAGTTGATGCTGCCGACCGATTCGCGGTAGCCCATGGACGCGTTGATGTGGAGGATCGGATCGTTCGCGCCGTCGTTGCCTGTGCGCACGCGGTCCACGCCGAGCGCGATCGCCTGCATCAACGTCTCGCATTTCAGCGCCCGTGCGATCCCGCGGCCGCGCACGCGTCGCGCGGTCGCTGTCCAGGCGGTGCCGACGATGCCGCGAACGGGCGGGTACTCGAGCACGGATACGCCGACGACCTCGTCATTTTCGCGAGCGATCCAGAAACGATCCTCGTGCATGCCCGGTGACCGGAGCCAGCGCATCGTGTCCTCGAACGACCCCTCGACGATCGGCAGGGTCGTCGGCACGTCCTGCGCCGCGTCTTCGTTCATTCGCCAGACCTTGCGGTACTTCTCGGGATCGCGTTCTCGATCGAGGGTGACGAACGCGATGCCCTCGTCTCGCATGCGCTCGCGGCTCTGTCGTGTCATGCGCTCGATGCGGTCGCGGTTCTCACCGAGATCGAGCACCCAGCGACGACCGCGGCGATCTTCACGGAATCCGCGACCGACGATCGCGTCGATGCGCACCTCATCGTCTTCGTTCGCGCGCGCGGCGATGCGCTTCGCGCCGTCGGCCGTGAGCCGGCGCTCCATCTCCGCGAGCAGCGTTTGCAGCGACGCACGATCGCGCTGGTCCGGCAGCAGATCACCGTAGATGTCGCCGTGTGGCACCTGCAGCCGCGCCGGTGCCCATGCCGGATGGTCGAACCCGGCGACGCCGATATCGTGTCCATCGCGCTGAACGATCCAGCGCCGCGACACGAACGTGTCGTCGGGCTGCTCCCACCAGTACCGCTCGATCACGGGATCGGTCGGCCGCGCCGGGAACACCGCGGTCTGAACGTCTGCGCTGAAGGTGGCGTCATCGAGCGTCGCCTCGCGGAACTGGAGGTCGCCCATCACCCGCTGCGCTTCAGACGGCCCGTGCGCTTCGC
This sequence comes from Candidatus Limnocylindria bacterium, assembly GCA_036523395.1. Taxonomy (NCBI): domain Bacteria; kingdom Bacillati; phylum Chloroflexota; class Candidatus Limnocylindria; species Candidatus Limnocylindria bacterium. Next base: position 23,746 of record DATDEH010000016.1, read on the forward strand.
GTAGCGCTCCACCTCGATGAAGAGACGCAGGCCGAGCGGGACCGAAAGGACGCCGACGACCAGAGCCGGCCACACCTTCGGCCAGAGCGTCACGAGATCGGCACCGTCGAGCAATGCCATGCGCATGCCCTCGATCACGTATGTCGCCGGCGAGATCGTTGAGAGCGCCTGCATCCATCCGGGCAGAACGTCGACCGGGTAGTACACACCGGAGACGAGCAGCACGACGGCCTGGACGATGTACGCCATCTGCAGGCCCTTCTCGGTCCAGAGCAGCGGGAACGACGCCGACGCGATCCCGAGGCCGACGAACGCCATCGCACCGACCGCGAGAAGCACCACCGCGGACAGCACGTTCGCGCGCGACAGGTCGACCGGCACGAAGAGCGTGACCGCGCCGAGGATCGCGATGCTGAACGCGGTTGCGCGAACGAGCGTCGCGCCGCACATGCCGATGAGGTGCGTGAAGCGCGGGACGGGCGACATGAACGTGTGCTCGATCGTCCCTTCCCAGCGCTCCCAGGCGATCACCTCTCCGATGTTCTCGAAGATGATCCCGAGGAACCGCCAGGCGATCGTGCCGACGAGCAGGTAGAGGACGGTCCGCGAAACGACGGCCGGATCGACGGCGCCGCCACTTATGGTCGGCAGGGCGAGGCCGATGTACGCGACCGAGAGCGACGTCACGATGCCGTAGACGAGCCATACGAGCTCCCACGCCCAGTACCGCTTCGAGAGCGCGATCTCGCGCTCGACGAATGCGTAGGCGAGTCCGAGCTGTCCGCCCATAGCGGTCATCACTTCGTCTTCTCTTCAGCCGCCGCATCGGCCTCGTCGAGCCGCCGGCCGGTCACCGACATGAAGACGTCCTCGAGCGCCGTGGCGCCATGACGCGCCCGGAGCTCCTCGGCCGTGCCTTCGGCCACGAGACGTCCGTCGTGCAGGATCCCGATGCGGTCGGAAAGTCGCTCGGCCTCATCCAGGTCGTGCGTCGTCAGCACGATGGTTGCGTCGTGCTCGTCGCGAAGGTCTCGCACGAACGTTTGCACCTCGCGCTTGCTGCGGATGTCGAGTCCCGTCGTTGGCTCGTCGAGGAGCAGCAGCGTCGGAGCGGTCAGGAACGCGCGCGCGATCGCCACCTTCTGCTGCATGCCTCGCGAGAGCTTCTCGAGGGGCTCTTCCACCCGATCCATGTCCACACCGAGTCGCCTCAGGATGGCAAGCGCCTTCCCGCGCGAGTCGTCCGGCCCAACGCCGTAGAGACGCGCGGAGTACACGAGGTTTTCCATCGCCGAGAGCTTCTTGAAGAACGACGCCTCGACGGACACGCGATTGATGAGCCGCTTCACCGCATCCTCGTTTTCGCGGATGTCGAGACCGAACACGCGCACCCGGCCCTGATCGGGCGTGAGGAGCGTCGAGAACATGCGGATCAGCGTCGACTTCCCGGAGCCGTTCGCGCCGAGCAGCCCGTAGATCTCGCCGCGCACGACGCGCAGCGACACGTTGTCGACCGCTCGACGGACACCCTCACGGGAGGACTTGAACGTCTTGGTGACCGCGTCGGCCACGAGCGCGTCGCGGCCGGGCGTTCGTATGACTTCTGGTCTGGTCGCTGTCAGCGTGGCCACTTCGTTCTCCCGTCGTTTCTTAGGAACCAAAAGACCGTGGGTCCTGGCCCACGGTCCGAAGGTCACGAAGCGGGAGTCGGGTCCCTAGACCATTCGGAGAGTGGGCAGGCTCCGCCGCGGGCGGACCGGCCCGACGGCACCAGAGCGCGCATTTGCGCTGATGAGCACTGCGCCACTTCCTTTCAGCAAGTCACGCGTGAGCGTGCGAGTGGGCACGATACCAACGAGGGCGCGCGTCGTCAACGGGATGACGACGGACAGAGCGAAACGGGCGAGGGGTCTCCCCTCGCCCGTTTCAATTCGGCGCTACGCCTAGAGCGCTACGCGTCGGCCGCTCAGCAGCTGCAGCACGAGCACGACAAGCGCGATCACGAGCAGGAGATGAATGAGCGAGCCGGCCGCTGGCAATGCGACGACGCCAAGCAACCAGAGGACGAGAAGGACCAGGACTATGGTCCACAGCATTTGCACGCACCTCCTTTTGTCACGCGACTCGCTCGCAAGGTCCGTGCCATGGGCGACGCGGCGCCCGCTCGCTCGCGTTGGAGCGCAGAATCGTCCACGCGCAGGAGGAGTGGTATGAGCAGCGACTTTTTCACCGAAGTGCCAGAACGGATCGGGTACGGCGGGCCCGAGTCCTCCGATCCACTGTCGTACGCCGTCTACCAGCCTGACCGGGATGTCCTTGGGAAACGGATGGAGGACCACCTGCGCATCGCCGTCTGTCTCTGGCATTCATTCAACTGGCCCGGCTCGGACGTCTTCGGTGTCGGCACATTCGATCGGCCCTGGCTCTCCGGCGGTCTCGATGTGGCGACTGCCTCGCGAACGAAGCTCGACGCGGCGTTCGAATTCATCGAAAAGCTCGGCGTGCCCTTCTTCACATTTCACGATCGTGATGTCGCGCCCGAGGGCCACAGCTACGCCGAGACGCGGTCGAACCTCGCTGCCAGCGTGGACCAGATCGAACGACACATGGCCCGCACCGGCGCGCGTCTTCTGTGGGGCACCGCGAACCTCTTCTCACACCCCCGCTACGCCGCCGGCGCTGCGACGAATCCCGATCCCGCGGTGTTCGCGTACGCGGCGGCCCAGGTCAAGACCATGCTCGAGGTCACCCACCGTCTTGGCGGTGCGAACTACGTTCTGTGGGGCGGGCGCGAGGGCTACGAGACGCTGCTGAACACGGATCTCAGGCAAGAGGAAGCCCAATTCGCGCGTTTCCTGGCACTTGTCGCGGAGCACAAGCACAGGATCGGTTTCAAGGGCACGCTGCTCATCGAGCCGAAGCCACAGGAACCGACGAAGCACCAGTACGACTACGACGTTGCGAGCGTCGTTGGATTTCTCCAGCGCCACGATCTTGCCGGCGAGTTTCGCCTGAACCTCGAGGCCAACCACGCGACGCTCGCGGGCCATAGCTTCCACCACGAGGTCGCCAGCGCGATCGCGCTCGACGCGTTCGGCAGCATCGACGTCAACCGCGGCGACTACCAGAACGGTTGGGACACCGACCAGTTCCCGAACTCGGTCGACGAGCTATCGCTGGCGGTCTACGAATGTCTCGCCGCTGGAGGCTTCACGACCGGCGGCTTCAACTTCGACGCGAAGCTGCGGCGGCAGAGCGTGAGTCGGACCGATCTCTTCCACGCGCACATCAGCGGCATCGACACTCTCGCGAGATCGCTGCTTGTCGCCGCGGATATGGTCGAACAGAGCACGCTCGCGGCCGTGCGCAAAGAGCGCTACGCGGGTTGGTCCGACGACCTCGGCACTGCGATCCAGTCGGGTTCGGTAACGCTCGCCGACCTCGAGCGCAGGGTCGCGGCCGGCGAGATCGATCCGCGACCGAGATCCGGTCAGCAGGAGCTGCTCGAAGGCCTGGTCAACCGCCGCGTCTGGGCTTCCGATCGATCGCGCGAGCGCGCAACGGAGACGCGACGCCGTTAACCGTGTAGCTCGGCGAGCTCCTGTCGCGTGAGCTTCGTCGGCGGCTTGCCCAGGATGATCATCCCGAGGACCTCGTCGGTCGTCACATCGTTCTTGTTCACGGTCCCGACGAGCTTGCCGTGGTACATGACGCTGATCCGCTCCGACAGGTCGAACACGTCGTGGATGTCATGGCTGACGAGAAAGATTCCGATCCCCTCGCTCTTGAGCTGCCGAATGAGGTCGTGCACCTGCGCGGTCTCCGCCGGGCCGAGAGCGGCCGTTGGCTCGTCCATGATCAGGGCGCGGGCGTTGAAGTGGATCGCGCGAGCGATCGCGACGGCCTGGCGCTGTCCACCCGACAGTCGAAGGACCGGCGTTTTGAAGTTCTTGAAGTTCGGGTTCAGGCGACCGATCACTTTCCGCGCGGCAGACTCCATCGCGGAGTCGTCCAGCGTCGCAGCGGTCTGTAGCTCGCGGCCGAGGAAGACGTTCGCCGGCGCATCGAGATTGTCGGCGAGGGCGAGGGTCTGGTAGATCGTTTCGATCCCGAATGTCTTGGCGTCACGCGGATTGCCGATCGTGACCGGCCGGCCGTTGACCAGGACCTGGCCCGAGTCGGGCGGACGTGCGCCGGAAAGGGTCCGCATGAGCGTGGTCTTGCCCGCGCCGTTGCCGCCGACCACGCCAACGACCTCGCCTGGATACAGGTCCAGCGTCACGCCGGCGACGGCTCGGACACCGCCGAACGCGACGTGGATGTTCCGCAGCTCGACCAGCGGAATGCGCTGCGCCGCCACAGCCGGCGTCTCCGGCGTGTGCGTCAGCATCGGCAGCTCAACTCACTCTCCGGCGGAAGACGGCGTCGAGGCCGACGGCCGCAACGAGCACGATGCCGACAACGATGTCCTGGGTTGGCGAGTCGACGAGCAGCAGCACCATGCCTGAGCGTAGCGACTGCATGACGACAGCACCGAGGATCGCGCCGGGGACCGTCCCGATGCCACCGGAAAAAGACGTCCCGCCGATGACCGCGGCGGAGATCACGTCGAGCTCGTTCTGGACACCGAGGCTCGTCACCGCGGCGTTCAGGCGAGCCGTTTGCACCGCGGCACTCACCGCAGCGAGGCTCCCCATGAGCGCGAACGTCAGCATGATCGTTCGACGGACGTTGATGCCGGCGAGCGCCGCGGCGTCGGGGTTACCGCCGATCGCATAGACGTAGCGCCCGAAGCGCCGCCTGGTCGCGAGGAACGTCACGACGAGCGTCACGACGAGCATGATCACGACCGGGAACGCCACGCCTGTCGGAATGAAGAGCCCACCCGGCGGGACCGAGATCCCGTGCTCCTGCGCGTACTGCTCGGCGACGGCGGGCGGCAGCGGATAGCTGTTGGCGACCCACACGGTCCCGAGAACGATGCCGCAGGCCACGGCGCCCACGAGCAACTCCGCCCAGAGCGGGCGGACGGGGAAGCCGTAGCGCCGCTTGCGGCGGCGGGACGCGATCAGCGTGCCGACGATCCCAAGGCAGAGCGCCACGCCGAGGATCCAGCTCGGCCACTCGCCTAGCGCGCCGACGTTCGTTCCTACTGTTCCACCACCCAGCATCTGAAAGGTCCGATCGAGCGGCGCGATCGTCTGGCCCTGCGCGTAACGAAAGAGGAGACCGCGCCAGATCAGGAGGCCGCCGAGCGTCACGATGAATGAAGGCACACCCCCGTAGGCCACCACGAACCCCTGCAATCCGCCGATCGCCGCCCCGAGCACGATCCCGAGCACCAGCGTGAGCACCCACGTGTACGGCTGCTCGAGCCCAAGCCCGAGGCTCTGCGGGACCCATACGGCCTGGAACATCGCCATCGTGTAGCCAAGGAATCCGAGCATCGATCCAACCGAGAGGTCGATGTTGCGCGAGACGATCACCAGGACCATCCCGGTTGCCATGATCGCGATCGAGGCGCTCTGGACCGACAGGTTCCAGAGGTTCCGCGCCGAGAGGAACGTCCCGCCCGACAAGACGTTGAAGGCGACCCAAATGATGATCAGCGCCGCGATCATGCCGAGCATCCGCGTTTCGATCTCGAGAGACCGCAGCACCCCCGAGGCGGGCGCGAGCGCCGAAGTGACAGCCGTCACGAACGAGCGAGTGGAGCGAGCGGGCCCGCTTTCCGCGCCAGTCTCCTGTGGGACCGAAGCTCCCATCAGTCTGCTGCCTCGACCTCCGTCGTACGCCGTGATAGAGACGCGCCCTGCCCGGCGCTAGCCGGGACAGGGCGCGCCATCACACGAGCTCCTATTGCATCAACCGCAGGCGGCGGCCTTCCCGGCTGCCACGCCTTGGCACAGATCGGCCTTGGTGATCCAGCCTGCGTCGAGGACTTCCTTGAGGTTGTCCTTCGTGATCGGGTTTGGCGTCAGAAGGATCGAGTTGAGGCTGTTCCCACCGGGGGTCTTGAACACCGCTGTCGACTTCACCTTGCTCGGATCGGAGTTGTTGCACAGCTGCAGCGCAGCTTCGCCCGCGGTCTTTCCGAGCAAGCGAGCGTCCTTCCAGACGTCGACGGTCTGCGTGCCGAGCGCGACACGGTTGAGGGCGGCCTTGTCGCCGTCCTGACCGGACACCGGCACCTTGCCCGCGAGGCCCTGGGCCGTGAGCGCGGCGATCACGCCGCCGGCCATGCCGTCGTTCTCCGAGAGCACGGCATCGACCTTGTTCTGGTTCGCCGTCAGGATCTGTTCCATGTTGGTCTGCGCCTTCGCCGGGTCCCAGTTGTCCGTGTAGGTCTCGCCGACGATCTTGATCTTGCCAGACTTCACCGCGTCGCCGATGACCTGGTCCATGCCACTGCGCAGGAAGTCCGCGTTCGCATCGGCCTTGTTGCCCTTGATGATCGCGTAGTTGCCTTCGGGCTTCGCCTTGAAGACGGCCTGCGCCTCGAGCTTACCAACGAGGACGTTGTCGAAGGTGATGTACAGCGCCTTCGGATCCTCGATGAGCCGGTCGTAGGCGATTGCCGGAACGCCGTTCTGGATCGCCTTCGCGACCGCCGGCTTGATGGCGGTGCCGTCCTGGGCAAGGATGATCACGACCTTCGCCCCTTGCGAGATCAGGTTGTCGACGTTGCTGGCCTGGGTCTCCGGTGACGACTTCGCGTCGTTGGAGATGTATTTCCCCTGACCGGCAGCGATGGCAGCCTTGATGGCCGGCTCGTCCCACTTCGCCCAGCGCTCTTCCTGATAGTTGTTCCACGAGACTCCGATCGTGCAGCCCGCGGCTGTGGTGGTGCCACCTCCGCACGCCGAGACGATCACGGTGAAGCCTGCTGCGAGCACCGCTAAGTACCTACGCATCGAGCACCTCTCCTCACGTGAGCGCGACCCCGCTCGGATGTCGCGGGCGACACGCTAGCACCCTGCTCCCTGACATACGAATAGGGCGGTGGTCAGTCCGGCGCCTCGGGGCGATTCGCGCGACCATCGACGCATGGGGTGCGATGACGCTGCACGCTGAACCGGGCACGCTCCGGGGGCCCCGCCGATGGCCTGCCACCCGGGTCGTGGTCGTCGTGATCACGTGTGCCGCGGTCGTTGGCGCCCTCGCGTCCGACGGTCTGCCTTCGGCGACACCGCTGGTCGCGCTCGGCACGCCGCATTTCGTCGACGAGACCGCCAGCGCGGGGATCGACCACGTCTACGGCGGCGGCTTCGAGCACGCCGTGGGCGGCGGGGTAGCCGTGTTCGATTGCAGTGGCGACGGAAAGCCTGACCTGTATCTCGCTGGGGGCAGCGCCTCGGCGGCGCTGTATCGGAACGACAGCTCCGTCGGTGGCGCCCTGCGATTCACTCGCCTCCCGGATCCGGCGACAGACCTGACCTCCGTCAACGGCGCTTACCCCATCGACATCGACAGCGACGGGGTCACCGATCTCGTCGTACTCCGGAACGGTGAGAACGTCCTCCTGCGAGGCCTCGGCGGTTGCCGCTTCGACCGCGCGAACGAGAGATTGGGCTTGGGTCTCAGCCCTTCCGCCACCGAGGCGTTCAGCGCGACGTGGGAGGCCGCCGCGACGCTGCCGACCCTTGCCTTCGGGAACTACGTCGATCCCGCCAGCAACGATCCGCACCATCTCTGTTTCGACAACGAGCTGGTGCGCCCGACGGCCACGGCGGCGACCTACGCACCACCGATCCCACTGACCCCGAGCTGGTGCGCGCTCTCCATGCTGTTCAGCGATTGGAGTCGCTCGGGCCGAAGCGACCTGCGCGTGAGCAATGACCTGCACTACTACCTGCCCACGGATGGCCAGGAGCAGCTCTGGCGCGTGAGGCCGCGCGAGCGGCCTTCGCTGTACACGTCGGACGACGGATGGGTGACCGTGCAGATACAGGGGATGGGTATCGCGAGCTACGACCTCAGCGGCGACGGCTACCCGGAGGTCTTTCTCACGAGCCAAACGGACAACCGGCTGCAGACGCTCACCGCCGGTCCGTCCCAGCCGACCTACCGCGACGTCGGGCTGAGACGCGGAGTCAATGCGCCCCGGCCATTCACCGGCGGCGACATCCGACCATCCACAGCCTGGCACGACGAGTTCGCGGACGTCAACAACGACGGCCTCATCGATCTCTTCATCTCGAAGGGCAATGTCACAGAGCAGGCCGACTACGCCCAGCGGGACCCGAGCGACCTTCTGCTCGGGCAGCCGGACGGAACGTTCCACGAGGCCGCCGATATCGCCGGCATCCTTAACTTCGACCGAGGCCGAGGAGCAGCGCTCGCGGACTTCAATCTCGACGGGCTGCTCGATCTTGTCATCGTCAATTACGGCGCGCCGGTCCGGTTATGGCGGAACGTCGGTGCAGGCGACGCATCGCGCTCGCGCGCAATGGGCAACTGGATCGCGCTACGTGTTCAGCAGACCGCGCCGAACGTCGACGCGATCGGAGCGTGGGTGGAGGTCCGCGTCGGCGAGCGCGTCCTTCGACGCGAGCTGACGATCGGGGGCGGTCACGCGGGCGGCCAGCTCGGCTGGGTCCACTTTGGGCTGGGCACGGCCGCGCGCGCCGACGTTCGCGTCGCGTGGCCGGGCGGCGAGATCGGCCCGTGGATCAACGTCACCGCGAATGAATTCGTGATCGTGACCCGCGAGGCGGCCGATGCGCGTAACTGGTCGCCGGGCGGAAGCTGACTTCGGACGTCGCCGGACTTCCGCTAGCGTGGCGTCGCGAGGAGAGGAAGAGCCAGTGCCGGCTTCGTCAACGTGATCCGACGGTTGCCACGGGGTGCGCGGATCCGCGCCCTCGGGGCGGCGCTCGCCGTTGTCGTGGTGACCGGTGCGGTCATCGTGACGACGCGTCCATGGGAACAGACGCCGACGTGCCCGCCGATCGCGGACAACCCGACGTGGTCGGTGGCGCGGCGCTGGGACGAGGCGCTGCTCGACGCGATCCGACGCGCTCTGCCGAATCCTCCGGTGCACGCACGGAATCTGTTCCACGTCTCCGTCGCCATGTGGGATGCGTGGGCCGCTTACGACTCAACCGCATCCGGTTACATCTTCAAGGAGAAGGTCCATGCAGGCGACGTGAACGCCGCACGGAGTGAGTCGATCAGCTACGCGGCGTACCGCGTCCTGACCACGCGCTTCATCAAGGCCGTCGGCGCCGACAAGTCACTGGGCGAGTTCGACGATCTCATGGACGCACTCTGCCTTCCGATCTCGACAACGACGACCGACGGCGATTCACCAGCGGCGGTCGGAAACCGGATCGCGAGGGCGGTGCTCGACTACGGAAAAGCGGACGGCTCGAACGAGGTGAACGCCTACGCCGACCCGAGCTACAGGCCGGTCAACCCTCCGCTCATCGTCGCGAAACCGGGGATCACGCTGGTCGACCCGAACCGCTGGCAGCCGCTCCAGCTGGAGAACATGATCAGCCAGAACGGGATCCCGGTAGCGAACGGCGTTCAGCAGGCCGTCGGGCCGCACTGGGGCCACGTGACCCCGTTCGCGATCCCCGCCGGCGGCACATCCGGTACCCCTATAGATCCCGGGCCGCCTCCGCGCCTGGGTGACTCAGCGACCGATGCGGTCTACCACGCGCAGGCTCTCGAGGTCCTCCGAGACAGCGGCCTCCTCGATGCATCGAACGCGTCACCGATCGACATCTCGCCGCGCGCGATCGGCGCCAACGGTCTCGGGTCGAACGACGGACACGGGTATCCGCTCAACCCCGTCACGGGCAAGCCGTACGCGACAGACCTCGTGCGACAAGGAGACTTCTACCGGGCCGTGGTGGAGTTCTGGGCCGACGGCCCGGCGTCCGAGACGCCTCCGGGCCATTGGAACGTCATCGCGAATTCAGTCTCGGACCAGCTCTCACCGAACCTGCGCATCGGAGGGACCGGTCCCGTCCTCGACCGGCTGCAATGGGACGTGAAGATGTACCTCGCGCTCAACGGCGCCGTCCACGATGCGGCGATCGCGGCGTGGGGCCTGAAGGGCCGATACGACGGGATCCGACCGATCTCGATGATCCGCTACATGGCGAGTCTCGGGCAGTCGAGCGATCCGTCGCGTGCGGCGTACAACACGGAGGGACTGCCGCTCGTGCCCGGGCTCATCGAGCTGATCTCGAAAGATGACACGGCATCCGGCGCGAGGATGGCCGCTCTCGCAGGCCACGAAGGCGAGATCGCGGTACGCGCGTGGCAGGGGAACCCAGCGGATCCCAAGACGCAGAGCTCGCCAGTGGCGTGGATCCTCGGCATCGCGTGGGTGCCGTACCAGCTGCCAACGTTCGTGACTCCCTCGTTCCAGGGTTACATCTCGGGCCACAGCACCTTCAGCCGCGCCGCGGCGGAGGTCCTGACCGGGATCACCGGCAGTCAGTACTTCCCAGGCGGTCTCTACGAGTCGACCATCACACGCGGCTCGTTCAGGGTCGAGGCCGGGCCAAGCGCCGACGTCGTCCTGCGCTGGGCGACGTACTACGACGCTGCGGATCAAGCTGGTCAGTCGCGTCTGTACGGCGGGATCCATGTGCAGGCGGACGACTTCACAGGTCGCATCGTGGGCTCGACGTGCGGCAAGGACGCCTGGATCGTCGCGCAGCGCTACTACTCCGGGCGGTAACGCAGATGCGGCGGGTCTTTCTCGGCGTGGACTGCGGCACGCAGTCGACCAAGGTCGTGCTCCGCGATCCGGAGACGGGCGCGGTCATTGCCGTCGGTCGCGCGCCACATGAGCTCGTCGAGCGCGACGACGGCACGCGCGAGCAGGACCCCGACTGGTGGACCCGCGCGCTCCGTGGCGCGGTGCGCGATGCGATGCGCGGCGAGCGGTTCGAGGTCGGTGGCATCGGCGTGTCCGCGCAGCAGCACGGGCTCGTGTGCCTCGATCAGAGCGACAGACCAGTACGGGCGGCGAAGCTCTGGAACGACACGACGACCGCGCGGGAATGCGAAGAGCTCACGCGCAAGATCGGCGGCGCCGACCGAGTCAGGGAGCTGACGGGCAACCAGTTCCTACCCGGTTACACGGCGCCGAAGATCGTGTGGCTCGCCGCACACGAGCCGGCGTCGTACGCGCGCACCGCTCGGATGTGCCTGCCACACGACTATCTGAATCTGTGGCTCACGGGCGAGTTCATCAGCGAGGCCGGCGACGCATCGGGCACGGCGTACTTCGACGTTCGCGCGCGCCGCTATAGCGAGGCCGTGCTTGCCGCGATCGACGGAGCACGCGACTGGGAACGCACGCTGCCAACGATCGCGCCGTCGCTCAGCATCATCGGCACGCTGCGCCGCGAGGCCGCGGAGTCGCTTGGTCTCGAAGGGGCCGTCCCGGTCAGCGCCGGCGGCGGCGACAACATGATCGCCGCGATCGGCTGCGACGTCGTCGCCCAGGGTCCGGTCGCGGTGAGCCTGGGGACCTCTGGCACCGTGTTCGCGTACCGCGACGAACCCGCGGTCGACCCACTTGGCGAGGCCGCGGCGTTCTGCGACTCGACGGGTGGCTGGCTCCCGCTCGCGGCCACCCTCAATTGCACGAGCGCGACCGAGTGGGTGCGCGCACTGTTCGCGATGGACCATGCGGATGTCGACGCGGCGATCACGCGTGAAGGCGCGCCCGGGCTCTCGTTCCTACCCTACCTCTCCGGCGAGCGAACGCCGAACCGGCCGGAGGGCGCTGGTGTCTTCGTCGGCATGCGTTCCAGTCACGGACGCGACGAGATCGTCCATGCTGTCGTCGAAGGCGTGACGATCGGGCTCGCGTACGCGCTCGATGCGCTACGGCGCACGGGCGTCGCACCGACCGTCGTAACGCTCATCGGTGGAGGGTCGGCGTCGGACCCGTGGGCGCAGCTGTGCGCCGATGTTTTCGAGCTCCCCGTCGTGCGTCCAGCATTCACAGAGGCCGCCGCGTCGGGCGCCGCGCGCCAGGCGCAGTGGGCTGTCGAGCGAAGGCGTCCCGACCTCGCGCCGACATCCGCTCGACGGTTCGAACCGCGGCCCCGACCCGAGCTGCGAGAGGCCGCGGAGCGTATGGCCGCACTTCGCGAGATCGCGAGAGCGAATCGGCTGTGACGCCGTCGCTCCGCCTCGCCTGACGACTCAGACCTTCCATGTCCATCGCTCGGTCGCGCGCAGGCTGTCTCCGGGCTCGAGTATCCGTAAGCCTGTATCGAAGACGCCTGACGCTGCGAGAACGGGTGCGTTCGGCCACATCGTCTGAGGTTCCACGCAGATCCCTTCTCCTGGCGTATGCACGACGACCGTCTGCACGCTCGCGTCATGTTCCATACGTAGCTCCAGATCGGGCCACCGCACGATGGCAGGGCCCTTGGTCCTCACGTAGACATGGTCCAGACGACGGTCGCCCACCAGGGGGCCGGACCGCAGGTCCTCATCACGAGTGACCCGTCGAACCTCGCCGGTCGGCACGAGGTCCGCGTCGAGCACGAGCACTTCGTACGCATCGACGACGACGCCCACGTCGCCGCTCCGCGGTCGAGTGAACCACGGATGCCAGCCGAGGCCCGCGGGCCCCGCCTTCTCGTACCCGCCGACCTCCAGCTCGAGCTCGAGCGCGCCTGCGCCGAGTCTCAGCGTTTGCCGGGCATGGCCACCGAAGGGCCACCCACTGCCGCGCAGCTCACAGCTCATCGTGACCGCGGTCTCACTTCGCTTGACGATGTCCCACGATTTGTCGAAGGCAAGGCCATGAATGGCCGAAGGCGGAAGATTCGGCGCGAGCCGCACCTCACCTTCCTTCGTCGGGATACGGCCTCCCGAAAGCCGCCCCGCCCACGGCACCATCGGATAGCAGCCCCAATAGATCGCCGGCGCGCGCGCGCGAGCGCGCGCCTTCGGGAGGATCCGCTCCACGCCGGCGAGGACCAGCGAAACGATCCTGCCCCCTTCGGCGGGATCGATACGCGTGACGACGCCGCCCGCACTCAGCTCGATCATCACCACAGAGCGTCGAGCATGCACGGTCCTCCGGATACGCGAACGCCCCTCGGCCGAAGCCGAGGGGCGTTCCAGCGGAGGACGGACGGTCGTTACTGCGGCGTGGCGAAGCCACACGCCAGGCAGATGAGCGCCGCAAAGGCGGCGCGATTACTGCTTGACGAGCTGACCTCGGATGACTCCACCGGGGGCAAGCGTGGAGTGCCAGTTCATGTAGTAGTTCGCGGGGTTCGCGATGATGTCTGTCGCGAGGGCCGCAGCGGTAAGCCCTCCCGCATCGACGACGGTCGCCGTCTTGTTGATCTTCCCCGCGCCAGCGGTGAGCGTGAGCTCGCCCGCGGCAAGTCCGGAGTTCACGACGACGCCGCCGTTCGCGCCAGCCGCTGCCTTGTGGATGTGGCCGATGTTGATCTTGGTATCGGCCGGGCAGCCGGTGACGTCCGTCTCGAACAACGCGATCGCCGCGGTGATGACGCCGGCGGCGTCCTTGGTTGTCGTCAGCGTGAACGTGCCCTTACCCGCGCACGTCGCTTCCGGGCCGGTGATCGGAGGAACTTCGTTCGATGGCTTGAGGTCCGCGGTGAAGATGAACTTGAGCTGCGGCGTCGGCGCAGGTGTTGGCGTGGCCGCTACCGTCGGCTGGATCGTGGGCGACGCGGTCGGAGCGACTGCTGCGGGCCCGCAGGCGCCCAGCACGATCACCCCGGCAGTGAGCCCAGCAAGAAGACGCATAGACACCTCCTCGTGTACGGCCGTAGTACGGGCCCAACGCGATTCTGGATGAAGACCCGAGCAGGCCAATAAGCCGGATCCCGTCGTGGACGGTCATCTCTCTGGGACGGAGGTCACCCTCCGCCTCTAGCGGCGCACCCGGGGACGGCGCGGGCCACGCCATCGCCCCCATACATCGCCTTGCTCCGGGAAGAGCTTGCCTCGTTTCACCCGCTTGCGCGGATCGTCACTGTGGCGCTGGTCCTCGCCTCGCGGCGGACGGGTGTTACCCGCTTCCCTGCCCTGTGGAGTCCGGACTTTCCTCGACGGCTTTCGCCGCCGCGACCGTCTGGCCTGCTCGGACCACCATTCTACTGGCGGGACGGGTGGTGAAGCAGGGCGTCCATGCGCTTCGCGGCGCGGACGAGCGCGTCGTCTCTGGGGCCGCCGCTCTCGGCGACGTAGCGGTCGACGACCGCGTCGGCGTCAAGCGGCCGGCCACGGCCACGCAGATCCGCCGCGAGTCGGACCGCATCGAGCAGCCCGCAGCCCAGGTGCGCGCCGGACCAGCGCACCAACACGACGCCACGGTCGGCGCGCGCAGCGTGTGCGCAGCTGAGATCGCCGTGCACCAACGCGACCGGCCAGGCCGCGAGCTCGCGCGCGGCCTCCTCCGCATTCGTATCGCCGCCCGCGTCGCGCACGATGTCGGCTGGCGTGCGCACGGGCACGCCGAGCGCGCGCAGCGCGGGGCCGTCGGCGGCGACGGCGCGCTCGACCGCGATCTTCGCGCGAACGATGTCGGCGACATCGCCTTCGCAGGCGTCCGGCGCGCCGCTCAGATCCTCGAGCAGCAGCCATGGACCCAGCGACACGTGGGGCGGCGGGATCCCACGGGAGTGGACGCGCGGCACCTGATCGGTCTTACGAGCAAGGAACGGGAGCAGCTGCGCTTCGACGACCACGCCTCTGGCGCTGCGCTCGAAGAGGGCGGTCGTATCGCGACCGTCGCGTGTGAAGTGCAGGCGTTTGCGCTCGATCCCGTCTGCCGCGTCGAGCTCTTCGGAGCGAACGCCTCGGACGTCGCCGCCGACACTTCGCGCGACGAGCGAGCCGAGCGGATCGTCACTGTCGGTCATGCGGCGTCGTCGATCGCGCGGTTGGCGAGCAGATCGGCGATGGTGTTCTCCTCGCGTGGGATGTGCCGGATGCGTTTCTTGTGGAACTGCGCGAACAGCTCGCGCGCGCGGATCGCGAGCGGGATGAGCTTCGCGTCGCGCACGCGCCACTTCCCGTTCATCTGCTCGACCACGAGCTTCGAGTCCATGCGGACCTCGAGCTCCTCGACGTCATGCCGTCGCGCCTCCTCGAGGCCGATGATCAGGGCGGTGTACTCGGCCACGTTGTTCGTGCCATGGCCGAGAAAGCGCATCGCTTCGGCGACGACATGACCCTCGCCGTCAACGAGCGCCGCGCCGGACCCCGCGGGCCCGGGGTTGCCGCGGCAGGCGCCATCCGCATACAGCACGGCCCGCTTCACGCGGCGAAGAACTCGGCGAGGCGGGAGAGATCGACGTTGCCGCCGGACACGATCGCGACGACGTTCTCTCCCGATCGCGGAACGACGCGCTCGGCGAGCAGCGCTCCGACGGCCGCGCCGCCGGCCGGCTCCGCAACGAGCCGCGCGCGCGACGCGAGGAAGCGCACGCCGTCGAGGATCACGTCGTCGGGCACGACGACCACGTCGGCGACGAACCTACGGATGATCTCGAGGTTGCGAACGCCCGCGATCGGCGCGGCGAGCCCATCCGCCACGGTCTGAATGCGTTCCAGCGGGACGGGCGAGCCGGCATCGAGAGCGCGCCGCACCGCGTTCGCGCCCTCTGGCTCCACTCCGATCACCCGCGCGCCGGGTCGCTTCGCCGCGACCGCGACGGCGATGCCGGAGATGAGCCCGCCGCCACCGACTCCGACAACGAACAGGTCGGCGTCGGGGAGATCGTCGAGCACCTCGAGGGCGCATGTGCCATGGCCCGCGATCATGCCGTCGTCGTCGTAGGGGTGAAGGAAGTAGGAGCCCTGGCGCTCCTGTATCTCCTTGACGAGCGCACGGAGACCCAGCATGTCCGGCGCGAAGACGATCTCGGCGCCGTAGCCTCGCGTCGCCTCGACCTTCGTCTTGGGCGCGGACTCTGGCATCGCCACCGTGACCTTCGCCCCGACGGCGCGTCCCGCGTAGGCGATGGCCTGCGCTGCGTTCCCGGCGCTCATGGTCACGATCCCGTTCGCGCGCTGCGCGCTCGTGAGGCCCAGGATCGCGTTGACCGCGCCCCGCGGCTTGAACGACCCCGTGCGCTGGAGGTTCTCGGCCTTCAGGAAGGCCTTTGCGCCGCAACGCTCGCCGAGCGACCGGCTCGTCAGGAGAGGGGTTCGGGTGATGTGCGTCGCGACCACGGCGCGGGCGCGTTCGACGTCCGTAAGCGAGACCGTCAGAACACCCTCCCGAGGCAGTGGCCGGTCGTCGGTACCGGTGGGCCCGCTTGGATTCGAACCAAGGACCAGCAGATTATGAGTCCGCCGCTCTAGACCACTGAGCTACGGGCCCTAGGAGTGCCGCCGTGCGAGCTTGCTCGCCCTGGCGGCCGACGACGGGCCCGTCAGCTGAGCGATACGGGCCCACTTGAGCGCATTATCAGCGCCGGATCGTCTGAGGAGGAAAGTCATGGGAGTCGCCCAAAGCGTCATCTCACCCAAGCTGGTCGATCGCGTGAAGGCCATCCTGATGAAGCCGAAGACCGAGTGGCCAGTAATCGCAGCGGAGCAGACGGACATTTCGACGCTCTTCCGGGGCTATGTGATCCCGCTGGCGGCGATCGGACCGGTGGCGACGGCCATCGGCGGCGCGCTCATCGGCACGCCAACGATCGCCGGCGTCGGGGGACGCGTCCCGATCGTCACCGCGATCGTCGGAGCCGTCATCGCCTTCGCCCTCGCACTTCTGGGGACCTACGTCGTGGCTCAGGTGATCGACAACCTCGCGCCGCGGTACGGCGGCACGCGAAACCTGACCCAGGCCTTCAAGGTCTCGGCCTACTCCAGCACCGCGCAGTGGCTGGCGGGGATATTCGCGCTGATCCCCGCCCTCGGCGGGCTCTCGATCCTCGGGCTGTACAGCCTGTACCTGCTGTACCTCGGCCTACCGGTGCTCATGAAGGTCCCTCAGGAGAAGGCCACGAGCTACACCGTGGCCGTGGTGGTCGTCGCCCTGATCGTCCTGCTCGTCATTGCGATCATCAGCGGGATCATCATCGGCGGGGCCGCGATCGCGACCTTGTAGAGGGCAGAAGCAGGGCTGACTGCCGGCCCCGGGCGCCTGCCAGGCGAACCAATTTGCGCTGTCTGTACGTTGTCTTTGCGGAACTCAGGCTATGCTGGGTCGGGCGTCGCGAGGGGAGTCACGTGCACCGCTTCCGCACGTGCGCGTCGTAACCGGGGACGGAAACGACGGGAGGAAGCGCGTGGGAACGGTCATCGCGGTCGCCAACCAAAAGGGTGGCGTCGGTAAGACGACGTGCACGATCAACCTCGGCGGCGCGCTCGCGTCGCTCGGGCATCGCGTTCTCTGCCTCGATCTCGATCCACAGGCGAATCTCACCGTGGGACTCGGCATCGATCTGAACACGGTCGAGAAGAACATCGCGAACGTCCTCATCGACCCCGACCTCAAGCTCACCTCGATCATCCGGCCGACGAAGACGAAGAATCTTGACGTCGCGCCCGCGACGCTCGAGCTCTCATCCGCCGAGGTGGAGCTGTTCAACGCGATCGGTCGTGAGATGGCGCTGCGCGACAAGCTGAGTCAGGACATCGTGCAGCGCTACTCGTACATCCTCATCGACTGCCCGCCGACGCTCGGGCTGCTGACACTCAATGCGCTCGTCGCGGCAAATGGCGTGATCATTCCGGTGCAGACGCAGTACTACGCGCTCAAGGGCGTGGCCGCGCTGCTGAAGATCATCAAGACCGTCCAGGGCCGCCTTAATCCAAAGCTGAGAGTGCTCGGACTCCTGCCGACGTTCTACGACTCGCGCACGATCCTCGGGCGCGACATGCTCGACTCGCTGCGCGAGCTCGGCGATCACCAGGTGTTCGACACCGTGATCCGGCAGTCGGTGAAGATCGGCGAGGCGCCGACAGCCGGCGTTCCCATCACCGTGTATGAGCCGCGGTCGGACGCGGCAAAGAGCTTTGTCGACCTCGCGAGGGAGGTGATCGGTGCTCACAAGTAGTCCGTCGTCACACAGGAAATCATTCCGCGACGCCGGTAATCGGATCTTCCAGCAGGAGACCGAGGCGCAGCCCGGCATCATCAGCCTGCTTGCGGCGCGAACACCGACCGCGGTGCGCGAGCTGCCGCTCGAGAAGGTCATCCCGAACCCGTCGCAGCCACGGATGACCTGGCATGAAGAGACGCTGCAGGAGCTCGCCGCGTCCATCAAGGAACACGGCGTGCTGCAGCCGATCCTTGTCCGGCCGTCGGGCGACCAGTACGAGATCATCGCCGGGGAACGGCGCTGGCGGTCGTCGAAGATCGCGGGCAAGGAGACCATCCCGGCGATCGTCGAACGGTTCGACGACGCAACTGCGCTCGAGATCGCGCTGATCGAGAACCTCCAGCGCGAGGATCTCTCGCCGCTCGACGAGGCCGTGATCTACAAGAAGATGACCGACGAGCTCGGCTACTCGATCCGCCAGCTTGCGGGGAAGCTCGGCAAGGACAAGGGCTACGTAGAGAACCGCCTCCGACTCGCGAGCGCGCCGGACGATGTCCGCGAGATGGTCGCCAAGCGCTACGACACCCTGTCCGCGGCGTACGAGCTGATGAAGCTCGAGGACAAGCGCCGCCGCCGCTCGCTCGCCAAGCAGATCCTCGCCGGTCAGCTGACGCTCATCCGGCTCCACGACCGGGTCGAGCGCATCCTTCACCCGCAGGAGCGCGGCTCGAAAGCCGAGCCGGCGATCCCCGCGCTGCGCGACGACGCTCTCATCACGGCGACGCGGAAGCTGAACGAGGCGCTGACCGAGCTGTCCCGCGCGGCCGGTGACGACGGGAAGCTGACGATCCCGGAGAGCGACCGTCAGAACCTGGCGAAGTTCCTCACGATCTCGCGGGCACGCCTGGACAACCTGGTGGCGCGACTGAAGAGCGGCCGCGCGTGAGCGACCAGCGGCTGTCGGGACGGGGAAGCGTCATGTCCTTCGTCCTGATGACGGGGCTGGTCACCGCGGCCGCGATGGGCCTATTTGTCCTGCTGGATCCCAGGGCGCAGCTGTTCTGGGTGCAGCGGTGGGAAGCGCTGGCCGGGTTCGTCCGCTCGCTGTTCGGAGGCGGCTAGGACTCGAGGCGGACGCTGTTCTGGGCGGTGACGCGCTCGCGCTGGCTGCGGGCGTCGCGAAGGATCGACACGGCCGTCGTGGCGAGGCCGACTGCCCCGAAGAGGAAGATCACGCTGTCGTTCGTCAGTAGTTCAAGCACGTCGCATGTACAAGCAACGCACGTGCCACGAGCAAGCGGCGGGCCGCTCGTTACGGACTGGTAACGGTTTGAGAGAAAAAGGTCACGGCGCCTTCCGCTGAGGTCGCGACTTCTGCACACGGACCTGCGAAACGCGCCGTCCGTCGACGCCGGTGACCTGAAAGCGGTATCCCTCGACCTCGACGGTGTCACCGACCTGTGCCAGCCGGCCCAGCCGGCCGAACACCATGCCGCCGATCGTGTCATACGGCTCGTCATTCAGCTCGAGCCGTACGCGCTCGCGCAGCTCGGCCAGCCCGACCAGGCCGTCCACGAGGTACACGCCGGGGGCTTCCTCGCGGATCGGCGGCGCGGTGTCCTTCTCGAACTCGTCGCCGACCTCGCCGACGAGCTCCTCCAGAACATCCTCGAGCGTCACGAGGCCGGCAGTGCCGCCGTACTCGTCGATGACGATCGCCAGCTGGGCGTGCTGCCGCCGGAACTCGGCGAGCGCCTGGTCAAGACGTAACGTTTCGGGGATCGCCGGCACACGCCGCATGATGTCGTGGGCCTTGGCCTTCGACATGCGATCGACACCGACCAGATCCTTCACATGAACGACCCCGACGATGTGGTCGAGGTCGTCGCGATACACCGGAAAGCGGGAGAGGCGATGCTGCCGCGCCATCGCGATGAGCCCGACGAGATCGAGCTCCTCAGGCACGGCGACGATCTCCGTGCGCGGCACCATGACCTGACGCACGAGCGTGTCGGCGAAGTCGAGCGCGTTCCCGACGATCACACGCTCACTTTCCTGGAGCACGCCTTGACGCGCCGACGCAGCGATGAGCATCTTGAGTTCCTCGTCGCTATGGACGTTCAGGTCGGCGCGTGGCTTGATGCCGATCCAGCGCAGCAGAGAGTTCGCGCTGCCGTTGACGAACCAGATGAACGGGAACATGACTCGATAGAACAGGTCAAGCGGGTACGCACACAGGAGTGCGAGCTGTACCGCCCGCTGGAGTGCGAGGTACTTCGGCGCGAGCTCGCCGACGACGATGTGGACGTAGGTGATCGCGCCGAACGCGAGAAGGAACGCGATGACATGGAACACCGGCTCGGGAAGCCACCGGAAGAGCGGCTCGACGAGCGCCGCGACCGCAGGCTCTCCGATCCAACCGATCGCGAGCGAGGCGAGCGTGACGCCGAGCTGCGCCGCGGAGATGTAGGTGTCGAGGCGCGAGGAGATGTGCGCACCGAGCTTGGCGCGGGCGCTGCCTGCCTTTGCGAGTTCCTGCAGCTGCGTCCCGCGAACGCGAACGAACGAGTACTCGGCCGCGACGAAGAATCCGTTCGCGAGGACGAGAAGGACAGCGATGACGGCGCCCCGAAGTGCCTCGGCCGCGTCCATGCCCGGTGAATTCTCGCACCGAATAGACCTGCGCCGTTCGCGCCTAAACTCAGGTGAATGCACGTGCTGGTGCGGCTATTCGCCTCGTACCGCGAGGCCGCCGGCGTCGGTCGGATGGAGCTGGAATTGCCGCCGGGAGCGACCGTCAAGGACGCGATCGCGAGGATCGTCAAAGACCACCCGCTCATCGCCGAGGGCCGCCAGGTCGTCATCGCGAAGAATCACGAATACGTGGCGCCGGACGAGCCGCTCGCGGACGGCGACGAGGTCGCCCTCATCCCGCCCGTCTCCGGTGGCGCCACGACCGTCGCGCCGATCGTCGTTTCCGGCTCGGCCCTGTCTGTCGACGACGCGCTCGCCGCGGTGCGCGACTCCGGGTTCGGCGGCATCGTCGTGTTCCTCGGGACGGTGCGCGACCGCAGCCGCGGCAAACGCGTGACGCATCTCGAGTACGAGGCCTACGCCGAGATGGCCGAGACGAAGATGCGCGAGATCGCGCAGCGGCTCCAGACCAAGCACGCGCCACTGCGCCTTGTGATGCATCACCGGATCGGCGACCTCGCGATCGGCGACATCGCCGTCATCGTCGCCGCCGGCGCGCCGCATCGAGACGCCGCGTTCACCGCCGCTCGCGCCGCGATCGACGAGCTGAAGACGGTCGTGCCGATCTGGAAGAAGGAGCACTCGGACGATGGGGCGGTCTGGATCGAGGATCATGCCTGAGCTTAAGAATCACTGGCTGATCGTCACGAGCCCCGACAACTACGAGAAGACGCGCAAGCTGCGCTTCACGCAGCAGGGTGTGAAGAGCCGGCACCGGCGCAAGGCCGAGCGCATGGCACCGGGCGATCGCGTGTGCTGGTACCTCACCGGCATCCAAGCGTTCGCGGCGACGGCGACGATCACGTCGCCGTACTTCGAAGGCAGCGAGCCGATCTGGGTGAGCGAGAAGACCGGCGATACGTATCCGTGGCGCTTCAAGATCAAGAAGGATCACGCGGTCGATCCCGATCGCGCGATCAGAGCCGAGTCGCTGCTCGGGAAGCTCACGCACGTGAAGCGCTGGCCGAAGGAGCACTGGCGGCTCGCATTCCAGGGCAACGTCCACGAGCTCGACGCGAAGGACTTCGACGTCATCGAAGCGGCGATCGCCGCGGCAGAGGCCCAGCGGAGCGCGGCCTGACCGCGTTGCGCGGTCTCACCGGGGAGCTCGTCGCGATCTGCGGAGCCGAGCACGTCTTTTCGCAGCCGGACGATCTGCGCGTGTTCGAGTACGACGCGGGCTTCGATCGCCATCCGCCGATCGCCGTCGTCGTACCCGGCACGACTGAGGAGATCGCCGCGTGCGTGAAGGCTGCGGTCCGTGCCGGCGTAGCGGTGGTGCCGCGTGGCGCGGGCACCGGTCTTTCCGGCGGCACGATCGCGTGTGGCGGCGCGCTGGTCGTCGCGACGTCGCGCCTCCGACGCGTGCTCGCGATCGACGCGGTCGGTCAGACCGCCCTCGTCGAGCCCGGCGTGCCGAACCTCCAGATCACGACCGCGGCGCGCGAGGCCGGTCTCTTCTTCGCGCCCGATCCCGCGAGCCAGCGCGTCTCGACGATCGGCGGGAACATCGGAACGAACGCGGGTGGCCCGCACGCCCTCCGCTACGGGTCGATCGTCAATCACGTTCTCGGCGTGGAGATGGTCCTGGCCGATGGCGAGATCGCGGTCTTCGGCGGACGCACCGCGGATCTCCCGGGATACGACTGCGTACCGTTCATCGTGGGCAGCGAAGGGACCATCGGCATCGTGACGAAGGCGTGGGTCCGCTTGCTCCCCCTCCCCGAAGACACGCGCACGTTCGTCGCACTGTTCCGCGACGTCGAGTCCGGCGCCCGAGCCGCGAGCGAGATCATCGCCCGAGGCATCGTTCCGGCGGCGATGGAGATGCTCGACCAGACGACGATCCGCGCCGTGAACGCCGCCTTCGACGCCCACCTGTCGGAGGAGGCTGGGTCGCTGCTGCTGGTGGAGGTCGAGGGCCTCCGCGAGGAGACCGCGGCGGCTGCGTCGGCGATCGTCACGGTGTGCGAGGCGCGGGGCGCGTTCGGCGTGCGCACGGCAGCGACACCGGCGGAGCGCGAGCTCTTATGGAAGGCGCGTAAGCTCGGCTACCCCGCGCTCGCGCGAATCCGCCCGAACAACTATCTCCACGACGCGGTCGTGCCGCGCTCGAAGCTTCCCGAGGTGCTCGCGCAGGTGAACGCGATCGCCGACCGCTACGGCTACGTCATCGCGAACATGTTCCACATCGGCGACGGCAACCTTCATCCGGTGCTGCTCTTCGACGGCGCGGTGGAGCCGATCGAGCGCGTCATGGAGGCCAGCGCGGAGATCCTCAAGGTCGCGATCGACGCCGGTGGGACCCTCTCGGGTGAGCACGGGATCGGACTCGAGAAGAACCACTTCATGTTCTGGGTCTTCGGGCCCGAGGACCTCGACGCGATGCAGCGCGCGCGCGGTGCGTTCGATCCGAACGGCACGATGAATCCTGGAAAGATCTTCCCCGGCGGCTCGACCTGCTCGGACATCCCGACCGAGCGCATCAAGCGCGGCCTCGCTGAGGGCATGTGGGTGTAGCCACGCAGGTCGCGGTCGGTGAGCGAGCGGTCGACGGCATGGTGCCGTCGCGCACGGTGCGGCCCGAGACGACCGAAGAGCTCGCCGGCGTCATCACCGCGGCTGGCGGCGCAGGCGAGGCCGTCGCCCTCTGGGGTGGCGGGACACGCATCGGCGTCGGCGATCCGCCGGAGCGATACGACATCGCGGTCGACCTCACCGGACTCACCGGCATCGTCGAGCACTCGCCGGCGGATCTGGTCTGCACCGTTCGCGCGGGCACGACCCTCGCCGAGCTCGCGAGCGCTCTCAGCGCGAGCGGTCAGCGTTGGCCGGTCGAGGCTCCGCGCCGCGAGCGGGCGACCGTGGGCGGCACGATCGCGAGCGCAGCGGCCGGCCCATCGCGTCTGCGTTACCAGCATCCGCGCGACTGGATCATCGGCTGCACGGCCGTGCTCGGCGACGGCACCATCACCCGCGCTGGCGGACGGGTCGTGAAGAACGCGACCGGGTACGACCTCACGCGCCTGTACAGCGGTAGCTACGGAACGCTCGTCGCGCTCGCCGAGGTGACGCTGAAGCTGATGGCGCTGCCCGAAAGGACCGCGACCCTGCGCGCGACGGCAGCCGACGTTCGCGACGCCCTCCGCGTCGCGGCCGATCTGCGGGCGATGCATCTGCCGCTCGACGCGCTTGCAGTCGTGACGGGCGGCGCAGCCGAACGCGTCGGCGGCTCGCGCACGTGCGTGTTCATCCGCATCGCCGGCCCCGACGCCGCGGTCGAGCGGGTCACGAGCGCGGTGCGTGAACGCTTCGGCGCCACTCCGTTCGACGCCCGCGCCTGGGACGACATCACTTCGCTGCCCGCGACGTCGGATCGGGTCGCGCGGGCCGGGTGGCCCGCGGGCTACGACGTGCCGTCCGGGCTCGACCTTTCGAACGCCCTGATCTATCCCGGCAGTGGCATCGCCTTCGTACTGAGCGCCTTGGATGTCGAGGCGTTCGGCCGCATGCGCGCGAGCCTCGAAGCCGCGGACGGCGCGCTGATCGTCGAACGCGCCGACGCCGACTTCAAGCGCGCGGTGGGTGGAGCGTGGGGCCGTCCGCGCGTTCCGCTGTCGATCGCGCGCGCGCTGAAAGATCGCTTCGACCCGCATGGCGTCCTCGCGCCCGGCCGCGTCCCGTTAGCCTCGAGCACGTGACGCTCGCTCCGCTACGGGCGGTCGAAGGCGGCCTCCGCCAGTGCATCCACTGCGGGATGTGTCTCGAGGCCTGCCCGACGTATCAGATCACTCGGCTCGAGACGGAGTCGCCGCGCGGTCGGATCCATCTCATGATCAACATGCTCGAGGGCGGACCGATCAGCGAGACGACGAAGCTGCATCTCGACCGCTGCCTCGCCTGTCGCGCTTGCGAGGTCGTATGTCCGTCCGGCGTCCCGTACGGCCAACTCATCGAGGCCGCGCGCACGGTCATCTCTGAAGACGCGGCCCCGCGGCGCGGCTGGCTTTCCGGTCGGCTTCGCCGTCTCGCGCTCCTCGTCCTCGCGGATCCGCCATCGCTCGCACGCGCCGCCGCCGTGCTCGGCCTCTACGAACGGCTTGGTATTCGCAGGTTGGCACACGCCATCGGTCTCACGCGCGTGTTGCCGCGCGGCCTGGGTCGCCTCGAGGCGCTCTACCCGCCGTTCGGCCGCCCGCGCTACCGCGCGCCGGTGCCACCGCCCGCACCGCGCGCACGCGTCGCGCTGCTGCTCGGGTGCGTGATGCGCGTCGCGTATGGCGACGTGCATACCGCTGCCGCTCGCATCCTGTCGCGGCAGAATGTCGCCGTCGTCGACGCGCCCGGCCAAACGTGCTGCGGTGCGCTTCACGCGCACGCGGGTGAGCGCGAGGATGCGCGCGCGCTCGCGCGCCGGAACATTGCCGCCTTCGAGGACGCGGAGGTCGACGTGGTCGTCGTCGACGCCGCGGGCTGCGGGGCGCAGCTGAAGGGGTATGGGCATCTGCTCGCCGACGACTCCGTGTGGAAGGCCCGCGCCGCCGCGTTCGCCGCGAAAGTGCGCGACGTCAGCGAATACCTTGTGGAGGTTGCCGGCGAACGGCTCGGACGTCTTGATCTTCGCGCGACGTACCAGGATCCTTGCCATCTCGCGCACGCGCAGGGGATCCGGAAGCAGCCGCGCGACCTCTTGTCGCGCGTGCACGGTCTCGAGCTGCTCGATATGGCCGACGCGGACGTTTGCTGCGGAAGCGCCGGCTCATACAACGTCACGCAGCCGGAGTATTCGGACCGGCTGCTAGCTCGGAAAGTTGATGCGATCCTCGCGACGGGCGC